>NZ_WUEI01000166.1 GCF_012911025.1 Azoarcus sp. TTM-91
CCGCATCGCGCCGCTGGCGCTGGCCACCGGCCTCACCCTGGGCCTCGCTCTAGGCATCGTCACACCGGGCGCCGCGCATGCCCAGGCTGCTGCGGTGGCCCAGCATTTCGACCTCCCCGCCCAAGCGCTGGCCCAGGCCCTGCTGACCCTGGGCGACCAGACCCGGCTGCAGATCGTGTTCGATCCGGCCCTGCTGCGCGGCCGCAGCAGCCCGGCCCTGAAAGCCACGCTGACCCCGCTGCAGGCGCTGGAACGCCTGCTCGAAGGCAGCGGCCTCGGCTTTGCGCTGCAGCCGGGCAACGTCGTGGTGGTGGAAACCGGCAAGGAAACCGCACTGCCGCAGGTGGACGTCACGGCCGGCCTGCTGCCGGAGGTGCGGGTGGTAGCGCAGGCGGAGTCCATGGGCAGCATGAGCCTGGGCCGCGAGAAGATCGACGCCCTGGCCACCGGCAATGGCGACATCACCAGCCTGCTGCGCATCCACCCCAGCGTGCAGTTCGACAACAACCAGCTGGCGAGCGGCAACCAGGGCGAAATCGCGCCGGCGGACATCAGCATCAACGGCGCCAAGTACTACACCAACCTCTATCGCATGGACGGCATGTCCATCAACAACGACATCAACCCCGCCAACCGCGCGGCAGACGGCACCAGCGGCTCCAACAACAACGCCGCGCCGCCCTCCGCCAGCCAGGGCTTCGCCATCGACAGCAGCCTGCTGTGCAACATCACCGTGCGGGATGCCAACGTGCCGGCCGAGTTCGGCCGCTTCTCCGGCGGCGTGGTGGAGGCGGATACCTGCGCCCCCACCCGCAGCTTCGGCGGCCAGGTGTCGGTGGAGCACACCCGCTCCGAGTGGATGAAGCAGTACCTCAGCCCGGCGCAGGAGGAGATCGCCGCCTGGTCCGCCACCGAGAACACCCAGCCCGATTTCGAGAAATGGACCTACCGCCTGGCGCTGCAGGGCAAACCCACCGAGAACCTCGGCCTCATCGGCAGCGTGGTGCGCCGCACCTCCGAGATTCCGCTCAAGGGCTACAGCCGCGGCAACAGCCAGGGCGACGACAGCGACAAGGTCCAGTCCCGCTATAGCGACAACTACTTCCTGCGCGGCTTCTGGACGCCGGGCGGCGACGTCGGCGGCGACTTCTCGCTGCTCTACGCCCCGGCCGGTGGCAGCTATTTCATCGCCGACGCCAGGAACAGCGACTTCGATCTGCGCAGCGGCGGCTACGGCGTCAATCTCGGCCTGCACCACGCGCTCGGCAAAGCCACGGTGAACCACCGCCTCACCTGGAACAAGATGGAAAGCTCGCGCGAATCCGACAGCACCACCTGGAAGGGCTGGCGCTATTCCGCCGACAAGAACTGGGGCCTGCAGACCAGCGCGAGCAGCGCGACCGGCTGGATGAGCTACGAAGGCGGCTTCGGCGATGTGGACCAAACGCAGGAAACGGTGAGCTACCAGGCCAAGGCCGATTGGGAAGCCTTCCAGTTGCTCGGCCTGGAGCACCGCATCCAGGCGGGCCTGGAACTCAGCCACCAGCGTTTCGACTACGAGCGTAAAACCCAATACACCCAATACACCACCTCCGCCGACACCAGCACCTGCAACATGGTGGGCGGCGGCGTGGATACCGAAACCTGCTCGCTCTCCACGCCCTGGAACAGCAGCGCCGCCGGCCAGTACCTGCGCTCCCGCCTGATCTACTTCGCCGGCAGCTTCGCGGTGGAGAACACCAGCCGCGCCTTTTACCTGCAGGACGACATGAAACTGGGCGACGTGCGCCTGCGCCTGGGCCTGCGCTATGACGCCGACCAGCTCGCCCCTGAAGCCACCTGGTCGCCACGCTCCGCAGCGTTCTGGGACGTTTTCGGCAATGGCTCCACCCGGCTGGAAGGCGGCCTCAACCGTTACTACGCCCGCAACTTCATGGACAACTACACCCGCGCCGAGCGGCTGGCGCTGCAATCCACCACCCAGGTCCGCAGCCTCAGCGGCGGCCTGCTCACCGACTGGGCCGCGCCCGTACAGTCCACAACCTGGAGCATGTGGAAGACCGGCGACATGAAAGTGCCCTATGTGGACGAGAAGATGCTGGGCCTGAGCCAGAAGTGGGCCGGCACCACCTGGAGCCTGAAGCGAGTGCTGCGCGAGAGCCGCGACGAACTGGTGATGCACCTGCGCTCCGCCGCCAACTATTACGCCGACAACGTCGGCTACTCCGACGCCCGCAGCTGGACCCTCACCGCCGAAACCGACCAGCCCATCCGCTTCGGCGGCACTGCCACCCACGTGCTGCTGGCGGTGGACAAGACCAGCGTCACCACCTCGCACACCAATTACAGCGACATCATCAGCGAACTCAACGGCGGCGTAGACCGCACCATCATCTATGACGGCAAGGCCATGGCCTACGGCGACCGCCCGGCGGACAACTACGCCCGGCCATGGACCGCGCGCCTGCTGCTCAATACCCAGATCCCGGCGTGGCGCCTGACGGTCGGCAACTTCTTCCGCGTGCGCGACGGCTTCGAGAAGATGGTCAATACCGGCACCAGCGTGCCTTATGACGGCGGCACCGCGCAGGTGTGGGAAAAACACAAGTTCGGCAAGGCCATCGCCTGGGACATGCGGTTGAACTGGAGGCTGCCGGTCGCCACCGGTCAGGAGGCCTTCATCGCCCTGTCCATCGACAACTTGCTCAGTCGCAAGAACGAGATCGAAGACGGCGACTACGGCGTCAAGTACGAGAGAGGCCGGCAGTACTGGCTGGAACTGGGCTACCGTTTCTGAGGCCCCAGCCGCCCTGCAAGGCTTGCGACATCCTTCCCACAATGTCGCAAAACCGCCGAAAACCACGCCAGCACGCGACTGAAGAAGGCCTCGAAAAAACAACAAGCCGTTGTTTTTAATTAATTTTAAAAACAGCTCACCCAGCCATTCCGAACGGCACCAAATTTGCAGAAAGCGCCAGCCGGCGTTCGCGCGTCGGTGGGGCGCCTGGCGCCTCCCGTCATCAATGCAATCGAGAATGGACGATATGGCAATCAAGGACATCAAGGCCTTTTCGGACAAGGCCCGCAGCGACGCGGCGCTGGGTGAGCAACTGCGCTCCTGCCAGAAGATCAAGGAACTGCTGATCCTGGCGCGCGAAAGCGGCTACCCGCTGGACGAAGTCGAGCTGTACCCGCCCAACGAACCGCAGTTCACCGCCGACCAGCTCTCCGAGCGCCTGGTCAAGGCACTGCTGCGCGCCTGAGCTTGCGCCGGCCTTCCCTTGCGGAAGTGCCGGCGCCCGGAGTGCCGCGGGGCGTCACCACCGGCTGCACCACTCCGCAGCCCTCCCTGCCCGCGGCACGCCGGGCTTTTTGCCTCGCCTGCCCCTCCCCGCCGTGCCGCAATGACCGCCTCGGCATCAGCTCCGTCAGGGGTTCTTTCCCAGCTTGCGGTACAGGGTGTTGCGGCTGATGCCCAGCCGCCGCGCCGCCGCCGACACGTTGCCGCCCACTTCCTGCATCACCGCGGCGATGGTCTCCCGCTCCACCTCGTCCAGGCTGCGCCCCACCGCCGCCGCGCCACCGGCCGGCTGGCCAAGGCCAGGCATGGGTGACTCGACCAGCGCCGCCGGCTTGCGCAGGTCGGCCGGGTCGGCGCCGAACAGTTCCTCCGGCAGGTGCTGCGGCAGGATCTCGGTCTCGTCCTCATCCAGCAGCGCCACCGCGACCCGGATCACGTTGTGCAACTGGCGCACGTTGCCCGGCCAGGCATAGCCCTCGAAGAAGCGCATCACCTCCTCACCGACCACCACCTTGCGGCGGAAGCCGGCATCCGCCAGTTCTTCGGCCAGCAGCTTGTCCACCAGCGCACCGATGTCACTGCGCTCGCGCAGCGGCGGCACCGTCACCGTGAGGCCGTTCACCCGGTAATACAGGTCCTCGCGGAAGCTGCCGTCGCGCACCGCTTCGCGCAGCAGGCGGTGAGTGGCGCAGACCAGGGAGATATCCACCGCCACCTGGCGGCTGGCGCCTACCGGCGTCACGCAGCGCTCCTGCAGCACCCGCAGCAGCCGCGCCTGCATGCCCAGCGGCATGTCGCCGATCTCATCAAGGAAGAGCGTGCCGCCGTGGGCCTGCTGGATGCGGCCGACCGCCCCTTCCCGCCGCGCGCCGGTGAAGGCGCCGCCGGTGTAGCCGAACAGCTCGGACTCGATCAGGTTCTCCGGGATGGCGGCGCAGTTCACCGCGACGAAGGGCCCGTCGCGGCGCGGCCCGCTGTTGTGCACCGCGCGGGCGAACAGCTCCTTGCCGACGCCGGACTCGCCCTGGATCAGCAGCGGAATGTCCTTGCCCAGGGTGCGGGCGGCACGGTCCAGCGCACGCTGCAAGCCGGCGTCACCGGTGGCCAGGGTGTGCAAGGTGGTGGCGGCAACGCCCTGGGCACGCGGAACCTGGGCGGCGGTGCCGCTGCGCTCGCCCGCCGGCCGTTCACCACGGCTACCCGGCCACAGCAGGGTGGTGCGCAGCCGGGCATAGACGGTGGCGCCGCTGCGCAACTCCAGCGCCAGCAGCGAGGAGGGATCGCGCGCCGCCCTGTCCATGGCGACACCGAAAGCGGTCTTGAACACACTGCCGAAGGCGGTGCCGCGGCCGCTGGCGAGCAGCGGCCCCAGCAGCTCGCGGGCGGCGGCATCGGCGGCGATGATCTCGCCATCGGCGGCCACCGCCAGCATCGCCTCCTGCAAGCCGCCCACGCATTCCGGCCGGGCGTGGAAGCAGAGCAGGATCTGGCGCGCATGCTCTGCCTCGAACAGGCGCCGCTCCAGCAGCCGCACCGCCAGCCGCACCAGCCCCAGGGTGTGGCGCTGGTAGTTGCGGTAGTCGGCCGAGATGTCGAGCACGCCCAGCAGCTGGCCGGAGGGATCGAACACCGGTGCCGCGCTGCAGGTGAGCACGCCATTGCGTTCCAGGTAGTGCTCGTGGCCGAACACCTCCACCGCGGCGCCCTCGGCCAGCGCAGTGCCGATGGCATTGGTGCCGCGATCGGTCTCGCTCCAGCTGGCCCCGGGCTGCAACGCCACCCGGTTGGCACGGCCGACGAAATCCGGGTCGCCCAAGCCGTGCAGGATCAGGCCCTCCGCATCGGCCAGCAGCACCATGCTGCCCGATGCGCGGATCTGCTCGAAGATATGCTCCATGATGCCGCTGGCGTGGTTCAGCAGCGACTCGCTGCGCTCCCGCGCTTCCGACAGCCCGGCGCGGCCGCTGCCGCCCCGCTCGTGGCGATCATCGGCGGTGATGCCCAGCTCACGGCAGCGCTGCCAGGACTTCAGCACCACGGGTGTCAGCCCGTCTTCCGGCACCTGCCCCAGCTCGAGAAAACGTCGTCGCAGCTCGGCCAGACGCATGACCTGCGTCTCCGGCGTGGGAAACTGCCCCATCTCCTCCTCCTCCTTTCCTGCCTACGGCGCTTGTGTTTTTTTGTCCCGCTGCCGCAGGTGTTCCAATATGACACGGTTGCTCCAAATTGTGGCAACCGGCGTCCAGCACACCGAAACGGAAAGTAGCAAGGAGCTTGCCATTTCCTTGCAACATGGCCGCTTTTTCCACAGCAACCCCGCCCCGCCACCCCACGGCGCGCAACTGCCCGCTTCTGGCAGCGGGCCGCGCCCCGGCCAAACCCCCGTTCCGCCCGGCGCCTGCCGCGGTGGCACGGAGCTTGCCCTTTCCCCCTCGAACCGGCCCCGCCGGGATCGACACCATGCCCCTCAAGAGGAACAGGAAAGTGAGCAAAAAAGAGATGAAGGAGACACCCCGCCTATCCACCCGCGCCCGGCTCGCCGGTGCGCTCGCCGGCACCGTGCTGGCCTTGGCCGGCGGGCTTGCCCATGGCCACGGCGACGTGGTGCCGCAGGCGGTAGACACCTCCAAGCTGAAGCAGCTGGGCGAACCCTGGCTGGAGGCCAACCCTTACCGGGGCAATGCCGAGGCGGTACGCATCGGCGACTCCGCCTTCAACCAGAACTGTGCCCGTTGCCACGGCATCGGCGCGGTTTCCGGCGGCATCGCACCCGACCTGCGGCTGCTGCCCAAGGGCAACGAGGGCGATGAGTACTTCATCCAGCGCATCCGCCACGGCGTATCGCGCAATGGCGCGGTGTACATGCCGCCCTTCGAAGGCACGCTGACCCAGGAGGCGATGTGGGCCATCCGCGCCTGGCTGGAAACCGTGCATGAAGACTGAGCCGGAACGGCCATGAGCAGCCCGGCCCTGCCCGGCCAGGATGTTCCGGCCGCCGGAGCCGGCGTGGCGCCCCCCGCGGCGCAGCGCTACTCCGGCGGCGCCATTGCCCTGCACTGGCTGCATGCGCTGCTGGTGCTGGCGCTGATCGGCATCGGCCTGGCGATGGGCGAGATGCCCAAGGGCGCGGAGCGCAGCGCCGCCATCGCCCTGCACAAGTCGCTGGGCCTGCTGGCGCTGGCGCTGCTGGTGCTGCGCCTGGGCTGGCGGCTGCGCCACCGGCCGCCGGCGGATGTCCGCCTGGGCACACTGGAGCGCAAGCTGGCCAGCCTGGGCCACCGCGCGCTCTACCTGCTGTTGCTGCTGACGCCGCTGGCGGGCTATCTCTCCAGCAGCTTCACGCCCTACCCGATGCGCTTCTTCGGCATCGTCATTCCCAAGGCCGGCTGGCCGGACGAAGGCTGGAACGCCTTGTTCAACGCCCTGCACACCGGCTGCGCCTGGACGCTGATCGGGCTCATCGCGCTGCACCTGGGCGCGGTGGTGCTGCATGCGCTGAGCGGGCGGAGCGTGCTGGGGCGGATGCTGCCAGGGCGCGGCGGACGCTGACCGGCCGCTGGCGCCCGGCTGCAACAGGTTCAAGCAAGCTTGAGCAGCAAGCGAAGCGGCCCGGCGGGCAACCCGCCGGGCCGCTTCTTTTTCTCTGGCCATTTTTCCTGCCCCTTGCTGCCCCTTGCTTCCCTCTCCTGCCCATCTCCCTCACC
>NZ_WUEI01000167.1 GCF_012911025.1 Azoarcus sp. TTM-91
TCCCCTGCCTGGCCCCGCCCGGCGCCTGCTCAGAGCAGCTGCAGCCAGAAGGTCAGCGACACGATCGCCAGCAGGGTGGAGGCGGAAATCAGCCAGGCCACGCCCGGCCCGTCGCCGCCCATGCGCATCGCCAGGATGTAAGCCGAGCTGGCGGTGGGCAGTGCGGCGAACAGCACCAGGATGTCGAAGGGAACGCCGCCAAGGCCGAGCTGGCGGCCCAGGCCCCAGGCGATCGCCGGCAGCAGCATCAGCTTCACCGCCAGCAGCCAGACCGAGCCCGTCAGACTGCCCTCCGCCTTGCCCCAGCGCAGCGCCGCGCCAACCGCCAGCAAGCCCAGCGCCACCGCGGCATCCCCCAGGCGCTTGAGAAAGGAGGCGGCGGCATCCGGCAGCGGCAGGCCGCCGAGATTCCACGCCAGCCCGGCCACGGTGGCGATCACCAGCGGGTTGCGCGCGATCTCCCGCAGCATGTTGGTCTGGCCGTGGCGGGCGAGCTGGCTCACCGCGAAGATGTTGGCGAAAGGCACCATGGTGCCGCACAGCGCGCCCATGGTCGCCACGCCTGCCGGGCCATGCAGCTTGCCGGCCAGCGCGATGGCGATGTAGGTGTTGAAGCGGTAGGCGCATTGCATTCGCGAGGCGAAGGCCAGCGGCGACAGGCCCATCAGCGGCCGCCCCAGCCAGGCCAGGGCGAAGCCGGACACCATCAGCCCCAGACCACTGAAGAACAGCGGCAGCGTGCCATCCGGGTCGATGTCGGCGGTCGCCATGGCGTTGAACAGCAGCGCCGGAAAGAGGATGAAGTAGACCAGCTTCTCGACGCTGGGCCAGAAGGCCGCCTCATTCAGCATCACCTGCCTCAGCACCGCGCCGAGGACGATCAGGGAGAAATCCGGCAACAACAGCAGCAGGCTTTGCATTTCGGCAGACGAGCGGGACGGGAAAGACGCTGTTCTACGGTGTTACGCCGCCCCGCACAAGCCAGGCCTGCGGCGGCAAGCGCCGGAGCGCCTCACTCGTAGCGGCGGAGGTCATCTATCAGCTTGCCGTCGTTGGCCAGGCTGCCGGGCGCGCAGAAGCTGACTTCGCCGCGCAGCTTGGTCAGCTCTCGCAGGCTGGCGGCGACCGCCTCGCCGAACCCTGCCGACACCGCGCCGCCGAACTCGCAGTGCAGGGTCATGCGGTCGGTCTGCTGGGGGTTGTCCACCACCAGCCGCAGCCGCCCCAACCCGGGATGGCGTTTCGCCACCTCGGCGATCTGGCCGGGGTGGACGAACATGCCTTTCACCTTGGTCGTCTGGTCCGCCCGCCCCAGCCAGCCGCGGATGCGCAGATTGCTGCGGCCGCAGGGCGAAGCGCCCGGCAGCACGGCGGAGAGATCGCCGGTGCCGAAGCGGATCAAGGGGTAATCCGGATTGAAGCTGGTCACCACCACCTCGCCGACCTCGCCCGGCGGCAGCGGATCGCCGGTGCCGGGGCGCACGATCTCCAGCAGTACGTCCTCGTCCAGCACCAGTCCCTGCTGCGCCGGGGTTTCGTAGGCGATCAGGCCGATGTCGGCAGTCGCGTAGGCCTGGCGGGCGGTAATACCGGCGGCGGCGAAGCGTTCGCGCAGGCTGGGCGGAAAGGCTTCGCCGGAGACCAGCGCCTTGGTGAAGGACAGAGCCGCGCCCTGTTCCGCAGCCTTGTCCAGCAGGACGCGCAGGAAGGAAGGCGTGCCGATGTAGGCATTCGGCTGCAGATCGGCGATGGCAGCCAGCTGCTGCTCGGTCTGGCCGGTGCCCGCGGGGAACACGGTGCAGCCCAGGGCATGGGCGGCGCCCTCCATCATCGAGCCAGCCGGTGTCATGTGATAGGAGAAGGTGTTGTGCACCAGGTCGCCCTCGCGGAAGCCGGCGGCGAACAGGGCACGGGCGAGGCGATAGTAGTCGGCGCGGGCGCCCTCCGGCTCGTACAGCGGCCCGGGCGAGGCGAACACCCGCAGGCAGGCGCGCCCCCAGCCGACCGCGGCGAAGCCGCCAAAGGGCCGGGCCGCGCGCTGCAGCTCCACCAGCTCGGATTTGCGCGTCACCGGCAGGCGGGCCAGCGCCTCGCGGCTGCTCACGGCTTCGGCGTCCACGCCGGCGAGCAGGCGGGCGTAGGCCGGCGCATGCATCTGGGCGTGGGCGATCAGCGCCGGCAGGCGGGCGCACAGCTCGCTTTCCCGTTGCGCGGGATCGCGGGTTTCTCGAGCGTCGTAGTGCTCCATGGGGGGCTCCGGCAGGAAAGGGAAAGCGGCGATGGCGCCGCGTTCAGGACAGCCAGCGTTTGCGCCGGCGGTAATGCTTCACGTCGCGGAAGCTCTTGCGGCCCTCGCCGGACAGGCCGAGATAGAACTCCTTCACGTCTTCGTTGGCGGCCAGCCCGGCGGCAGCGCCTTCCATCACCACCCGGCCGTTTTCCAGGATGTAGCCGAAGTCGGCATAGCGCAGCGCCACCAGGGTGTTCTGCTCGGCGAGCAGGAAACCCACGCCTTCGCTGCGGTTGAGGTCTTTCACGATCTCGAAGATCTCCTCGACGATCTGCGGCGCCAGCCCCATGGAAGGCTCGTCCAGTAGGATCATCTCCGGCCGTGCCATCAACGCGCGGCCGATGGCGCACATCTGCTGCTCGCCACCGGAGGTGTAGCCGGCCTGCGAGCTGCGGCGCTGCTTCAGCCGCGGGAAGTAGTGGTAGACCTTCTCCAGCCCGGCGCGGATTTCCGCCCGCGCGTGGCCGCGGGTGTAGGCGCCGGCCAGCAGGTTTTCCTCCACGCTGAGGTGGGCGAAGCAGTGGCGGCCTTCCATCACCTGGATCACGCCGCGCTTCACCAGCTCGCTGGGCGTCATCCGGTCCACCCGGTCGCCCTTGAAGTGGATGTTGCCCTTGGTGACCTCGCCGCGCTCGGCGCGCAGCAGGTTGGAGATGGACTTCAGCGTGGTGGACTTGCCGGCGCCGTTCGCCCCCAGCAGGGCGACGATGCCGCCGCGCGGCACCTTCAGCGACACGCCCTTCAATACCAGGATGACATGGTCGTAGATGACCTCGACGTTGTTGATCTCCAGGTAAGGGGCGGCGGCATCGGTGCTCATGGGGGTGGCTCTCGGTGGAAGGTGGGAGAGGGTCGGGCAGCTGAGGCAGGGTGCGCGGCGGCGCGGCGAGGCGGGCGCCGGTCCGCCGCGCCGGCGGCTACGGCTCCTTGCTGCAGTCGCGCGGGGTGATGCCCTTCTCCTTGGCATAGGCGCCGGCGGAAGCCTCGATCAGCCCGCGCACCTGCGCGCGATCGGCCTCGATCCAGTCGGTCAGCGGCAGCCACTTGCTGCCGTCCCACTGCTGGAACTTCACCTTGCCGGCGCCCTCGTGGTCGGCGCAGCTCACCTTCAGCTCAGGCAGCAGGCCGGTGGCGCCCAGCCTGGCGAGGTGGTCGGCATCCAGGTTGAGGTGCTCGAAGCCCCAGCGCACCTGCTCGCCGGTCATCGGCTTGCCGGAGCCGAACTTCTGCTGGGCGGTGCGTATGGCCTCCACGGTGAGGATGCCGTGCACAATGCCGCGGTTGTAATACACGCTGCCGACGCGGTTCTTGTCCTCCATGTTGCCCTTGTTCCTGGCATACACATGCTTCTGCACCTCCTGGATCACCGGGAAGCCGGTGCCCACGCCGGAGAGGTTGGCGGAGATGTAGCCCTTGGCGGCGTCGCCGGCGGGGATGGTGTCCTCCTCCGAGCCGGACCACCAGCCGCCGACGATGCGGTCGCGCGGATAGCCGCTGCGCGCCGCCGCCCGCAGCGCGGTCGGGTTCATCACCCCCCAGCCCCACAGGATCACGTAGTCCGGCTTCTCCTGGCGGATCTGCAGCCACTGCGCCTGCTGCTCGTTGCCCGGATGGGCGACCGGGATCTGCTTCAGCGTGAAACCGTATTTCTGCGCCGACTGCTCCATCAGCGGAATGCCTTCCTTGCCGAAGGCGGAGTCGTGATAGAGATAGACGATCTTCTTGCCCTTCAGCTGTTCCAGCCCGCCCACCTTGTCGCCGATGAACTTCACCATGCCGGAGGCCTGCGACCAGTAGGTCGAGATCATCGGGAACACCCAGGGGAAGACGCGGCCGTCGGCCGCATCGGTGCGGCCGTAACCTATGGTCACCATCGGGATCTTGTCCTGCGCCACCTTCTCCAGCACCGAGTAGGTGATGCCGGTGGAAAGCGGCTGGAAGGTGGTATTGCCGGTCGGCCCCTTGCCTTTCAGGCGCTCGTAGCACTCCACGCCGCGGGCGTTGTTGTACTCGGTCTCGCACTCTTCCCAGGTGAGTTTGACGCCGTTGATGCCGCCATCGCGCTCGTTGATCAGCGTCATGTAGTCGATCCATCCGCCGTAGATGCCGGAACCGCCGGCGGCATAGGGGCCGACGCGGTAACTCGGCAGGCCGATGAACTGCTCCTGGGCCAGCGCCGGCAGCGCGATCAGCAAACCGGCGGCCAGCGCCGCCAGCGGTGCGCCCCGGCGGGCGCGGTGCATCTTCTCCATGCTTGTCTCCTCTTTATCGGTATGGACTACATGCCACCGGCGGGCCGGCGTCGCGCGCCGGCCGCGGATTCAATGGGGGAAGGGCCACAGCCGCAGCTTCTCCTTGCCGATCTGCCACAGCCGGGCGAGGCCGTGCGGCTCCACGATCAGGAAGAAGACGATCAGCCCGCCGAACACGATCAATTGCAGGTTGGACGAGAAGCTGGACGACAGCAGGCCGCCGAAGAGCTGCGGGATCACGTTGTCCAGGAAGATGGGCAGCAGCACGATGAAGGCGGCACCGAGGAAGGCACCGAGGATGGAGCCGACGCCGCCGATGATGATCATGAACAGGATCTTGAACGACAGATCCAGGTTGAAGCCCTCCGGCTCCACCGTGCCCAGGTAGGTGTAGGCATAGAGCGCGCCGGCCACGCCGCAGTAGAAAGAGGACACGGCGAAGGCGCTCAGCTTGGCGTGCAGCGGCCGTATGCCTATCACCTCCGCGGCCACGTCCATATCGCGCACCGCCATCCAGGCGCGGCCGGTGGAGCTGCGCACCATGTTCTTCGCCAGCAGCGCCAGCAGCGCCACCACCGACAGCGTCAGCAGGTATTTGCTCGCCGGCGTGTCGAAGGCGTAGCCGAGGATGACCACCGCCTGGGTGCTGATGACGCCGGAGGCGGAATGGTTGGAGAACCAGGGAAACTTGGTCAGCGCCCAGATGATGAAGAACTGCGCCGCCAGCGTCGCCACCGCCAGGTAGAAACCCTTGATGCGCAGGCTGGGCAGGCCGAAGGCCACGCCCACCGCCGCCGCGCACAGCCCGCCCAGCACCAGCGCCAGCAGGAAGGGCATGCCCGGCACCCGCAGCATGAAGTTGTAGGCGGCGAAGGCGCCCACCGCCATGAAGGCCGCCGAACCCAGCGACAGCTGGCCGGCATAGCCGGTGAGGATGTTCAACCCCAGCGCCGCCAGCGAGAAGATCAGCACCGGAATCAGGATGGCCTGCAGCCAGTACTGGTTGGCCAGCGCCGGCACCAGCAGGAAGAAGAAGGCGAGCACCAGGGCGAAGCCGACGCGATCCTGCCGGATGGGGAAGATCTGCTGGTCCGCCTGGTAACTGGCCTTGAACTGGCCCGCTTCACGGTAAAGCATGGTCTCGCGCTCCCTGGGCGGCTGCTGGCGCCCCTTGTCTGTTGGTGCTGCCCCGTTCCCCTCTGCCGACTACACCCGGTCGATGTGCTTCTCGCCGAACAGCCCCTCCGGCCGCAGCAGCAGGAAGGCCAGCGCCAGCACGTAGGGAAACCAGGATTCGATGCCGCCGCCCACCATAGGCCCGATGTAGACCTCCGCCAGCTTCTCCGAGGCACCGACGATGAGGCCGCCGACGATGGCACCCGGCACCGAGGTGAAGCCGCCCAGTATCAGCACCGGCAGCGCCTTCAGCGCGGTATAGGTGAGGGCGAACTGCACGCCGTTGCGCGCGCCCCAGATCAGCCCGGCGACCAGGGCGACGAAGCCGGCCACCGCCCACACGATGGCCCAGATGCGCTGCAGCGGAATGCCGATGGAAAGCGCCGCCTGGTGGTCGTCTGCCACCGCGCGCAGGGCGCGCCCGGTGCGGGTGTACTGGAAGAACAGCGCCAGCGACAACACCAGCGCGCCGGCCATCGCCGCGGCGAAGACGTCGAAGCGCGACACCAGCAGACCGGCGCTGTCCATCACCCACTCCACCGGCTCGTCGGCAATGCCCAGGTCCAGCCCGCGCACGTTGGCGCCCCATATGCCCTGGGCGATACCTTCCACCAGGTAGGTGAGGCCTATGGTGGCCATGAACAGGGTGATGGGCGGCTGGTTCACCAGCGGCCGCAGCACGATGCGCTCGGTGAGGATGCCCAGCACCACCATCGCCCCCAGCGTCAGCATGAAGGCCAACCAGAACGCCGGCGCCGCCGGCAGCCCCCAGCGCTGCAGCACTTCCTGGAAGCCGACGAAAGTCAGCGCGGCGAAGAACACCATCGCCCCCTGGGCGAAGTTGAACACGCCGGAAGCCTTGTAGATGAGCACGAAGCCCAGCGCCACCAGCGCATACAGCACCCCGGAAAGCAGTCCGCCGATCAGCACTTCGAAGAAGAACTGCATGTTGCTTTTCTCCTGTGTGGGCACGAGCCCTGGGAGCGTGGCTGTGGTGGTCGGCTGGCAGGCCGATGCGCGAAGCCCCTGATGGCTCACCTGCGATCGGCTTTGGCCCCACCCGCCGGAGATTCACCAGCCATCACTTACCGCGCGCCGCTCGCCCCGAGTCTGTCGAGGGGCTTTCCTCGCAACGCCCCTCCCCATCCGCCCGGTTTTTCTCCCCTCTCCCTCGCGGGAGGGGCCGGGGGGAGAGGGGAGAAAAAC
>NZ_WUEI01000168.1 GCF_012911025.1 Azoarcus sp. TTM-91
CCTCCCAACATTTCCTCCAAGGAGAACCCCATGAGCAGCGTCTACGACATCCCCCTCAAGCGCATCGATGGCAGCGCGGACTCCCTCGCCAGCTTCCGCGGCCAGGTGCTGCTGGTGGTCAACGTCGCCAGCAAGTGCGGCCTCACGGCGCAGTACGAGGGGCTGGAGAAGCTATACCAGTCGCGCAAGGCCCAGGGGCTGGCGGTACTGGGTTTCCCGGCGAACAACTTCAAGGGCCAGGAGCCGGGCAGCGATGCCGAGATCCAGCAGTTCTGCACGCTCAACTACGACGTGCACTTCCCGCTGTTCTCCAAGATCTCGGTGACCGGCGCCGACCGCCATCCGCTCTACACCGCGCTGGTGCAGGCGCAACCGGAGGCCACCGGCGAGGGGCCGTTCCGCGAGCGGCTGGCGGGTGCCGGCCTGGCCCCGGCGGATCGCACCGCGGTGCTGTGGAATTTCGAGAAATTCCTGGTGGGCCGCAATGGCGAGGTGGTGGGGCGCTTCTCGCCGGACGTCACCGCTGACGATCCCCGCCTGCTGCAGGCGATAGACGCCGAACTGGCCAAGGCCTGATTGCCGATTCACCGATACCGAGGAGGAAAGATGAACGGAAACACTGCACGCATCCTGCTGATGGTCGCCCGCCTGAGCTGGCTGCTGGCGCTGGGCGCCGGGGCGGCGTTCTGGCTGGGCTGGGGCGTGCCGCTGCATGCCCACATGGGCCTGGGTGGCCTGATGGTGCTGTCGCTGCTGGGCGTCGCCCTGCTGGGCCTGAGCCGGCGCACCGGGTTGGCGCTGGCCCTCGCGGCGGTGGCGGTGCTGGTGCCTGTGCTCGGCATGATGCAGCTGATGGCGCCGCTGTTCGACAGCCGGGTGCTGACCCAGGTGGTGCATGTGGCGCTGGGCTTCTGTGCCATTGGCCTGGGCGAGGTGCTGGCGAAACGGATGAAGCAGGGCGCAGCCCCCCTCGTCTGACGTTCACGCGGCCGCAGTCCCGAGCCGGCGGCCGGGGCCGGATCGACGAGAACCGCAGGCGCGCGACCGGCCTGCGGTTTTTCTTCTTGCGGCGCCGGGGCAGAGGATGGACGATCCGCGCTGAGCCGGTGGAGACCGGCCTGTGGCCCTCGAAAAACAATACATCCCATACCCCACCCATAGCCGATGTCCGCAACCGCCCACCGTTTCCCCGCCAGCCGTGCCGAATGGCACCGCCATGTGCTTTTCCTCGCCTTTCCCATCGTCCTCGCCAACCTGACGCAGCCCATCCTGGCGGCGGTGGATACCGCGGTGGCCGGCCACCTGCCCGACCCGGCGGCGCTCGGCGGCGTGGCGCTGGGCGGGGTGCTGTTCAGCTTCCTGTTCTGGGGCTTCGGCTTCCTGCGCATGGGCACCACCGGCCTGGTGGCGCAGGCCCACGGCGCGCGTGACGCCGCCGGGCTGCGGGACGCGCTGTTGCGTGCGCTGCTGCTGGCCTTCGCCATCGGCGCCGTCGTGCTGCTGCTGCAGGGGCCGCTGATTGGCGGCGGGCTGTCGCTGCTGGGCGGCAGCGAGGCGGTGCAAGCGCATGCGCTGGCTTACTCCTCGGCGCGCATCTGGTCGGCGCCGCTGGCGCTGGGCAACTACGTGATCCTGGGTTACCTGCTGGGCCGCCAGCGGGTGCGGGTGGGTCTGCTGCTGCAGGTGTGGATCAATCTGGTGAACATCCTGGTCGTGCTGCTGCTGGTGTATCGCTTCGACCTCGGCGTCGGCGGCATAGGCGCGGCCACCGCGGTGGCGGATGGCGCCGGCTTCGTGCTCGGCATCGCGCTGCTGTGGCTGACGCGGGAGCGCGCGCCGGAGCGCAGTGCCGGGCCGCCGTCCTGGGCCGGGCTGCTGGCGCCGGCGGCCTTGAGCCGGATGATGCTGATCAACCGCGACATTTTCCTGCGCACCGTCTGCCTGCTCGGCAGCTTCGCCTGGTTCGCCCGCGCCGGTGCCGACCAGGGCGACCTGGTGCTGGCGGCGAATGCGGTGCTGCTGAACTTCCAGAGCTTCATGGCCTGCGGTCTGGATGGCTTCGCCCACGCCTCGGAGGCGCTGGTGGGCGCGGCGGTGGGCGCGCGCGACCGTGCCGCGCTGCGGGCGTCCATCCGCGTCTCCATGCTGTGGGCGGCGGTAGGCGCGGCGGCCTTCTCGCTGGTGTATGCGCTGGCGGGCGAGGGCATCATCGGCCTGCTGACCGACCAGCCCGAACTGCGCGCGGCCGCTGTCAGCTATCTGCCCTGGGCGGCGCTGCTGCCGCTGGCCTCGGTGGCCGGCTTCCTGCTCGATGGCGTGTTCATCGGCGCTACCCGCACCCGCGAGCTGATGCAGGCCATGGTGCTGTGCTCCGTCAGCTTCGTCGCCCTGGCTTTCGGCCTCAAGGCGCTGTGGGGCAACCACGGCCTGTGGCTGGCGCTGCTGCTGTTCATGGTGCTGCGCGGGCTGGTGCTGTGGCTGATGCTGCCGCGCATCGGGCGGGATCTGGCGTTGCCGGCTCCGGCTGGCGCCTGAGCGCGGATTCCGCGGGGGAATCCGTTCCGCTCCGGCGGGCCGGTCTGAGCCGGATTCGAGGCTGGCGACCGGGCGTGGGAAGCGGTGCCGGCTGAGGGCCGGAGCTCAGTCGTCGTGGCTCTCATGCGTGGCGGCGGCGCCGCGTTTCCAGTAGCCGGCGGCCTTCACCCGGTTCTTGGGCAGGCCGCGCTCCTCCACCAGCAGCTGGCGCAATTGGCGGGCGGTGTCGGATTCGCACGCCACCCAGGCATAGCCCTCGCCAGGCGGCAACTGCAGCGCCGCCACCGCTTCGCGCAGGCTGGCGCCGGCGCCGCGGTGTACCCAGTGCAGCGCCAGCGTGGCGGCGCTGTGAAGATCCAGTTCCTCGGCGGCCTCATCCACTTCGGCGACGACCAGGGCGCGGGCGCCGGCGGGCAGTTCTTCCAGCCGCCGGGCGATGGCGGGCAAAGCGGTTTCGTCGCCCGCCAGCAGGTACCAGTCGAAGCTCTTCTCCAGCACGAAGGAGCCACGCGGGCCGCCGACGCCCAGCCAGTCGCCCGGTTTGGCCTGCAGCGCCCAGGCGGTGGCCGGGCCGGCCTCGTGCAGGGCGAAGTCGATGTCCAGCTCGCCGGCGGCGGCATCGTAGCGGCGCGGGGTGTAGTCGCGCGCCTGCGGGCGGCCATTGGGGAAGCTCATGCCCTCCGGCGTGGCGACCGGCAGCGGCGGCTTGAGCTGACCAGGCTCCGGGAAGAAGAGCTTCACATGGTCGTCATGGGCGGCGCTGGCAAAGCCCTCCAGCTCATCGCCGGCCAGGGTGACGCGCAGCATGCGAGGGCGCAGTTGCTGAACCTGCTTCACCTGCAGCAGGCGGAAGCGCAATTCGTGGCGGATGCGGCGGCTGATGCGTTCTGTATCTGTCATGTCTTTTCGTTCCTGTCGGGGGGGGCCGGCGCTCAGGCCGGCTGCTCGGGTTGGCGCAGGGCGCGGATCTCGTCCGCGGCGCGGCGCAGGATGGCGGCGATGCGCTCAAGCTGTTCGCCGCTACAGGCGGGCAGGGTGTCGTACAGCGCGTGCTTGAGCGCGTGGCGGGCGGCGTGCAGCTCACCGGCGACGGCGTCATCTTCATCGTCTCCGGCTTCCGCGCCTGCCTCCTCGCCATCGAAGGCGCGGCGGGCGCGCTCCATGCGGGCGCCGACGCGTGCCAGCTCGGCGAGCACGCCGTCGGCGACCTCGCGGTGGGCGGCGAGGCGGCCGCGGCCGATGTCGGTGAGGCTGTAGCGCTTCTTGTTGCCTTCGGTTTCCACCACCGCCTGGCCGAGTTCCTCCAAGTAGGTGAGGGCGGGATAGACCACGCCCGGGCTGGGCGTATAGAAGCCGGCGGAATGCTCCTCCAGCTTGCGGATGAGCTCGTAGCCGTGGGCGGGGGCTTCGGCGAGCAGGGCGAGGATGACCACCTGGAGATCCTTGCCGCCCAGCTTGCGGCCGCTGCGCAGCCCGCGGCCCCCCATGCCACCGCCGAACCCGCCTGCGAAGCGGCGGCCGCGGCCTTCATGATTTCCGTGCATGAAATGCTCCTGGTTGACGATGCTTTTTATCGTAAGATGTATCGTACGATAATTCAAGGCGGTATTTTTCGGGGAAACAGGGGCTGGCTGCGTTGCGATGAACGTCCCTGGCGCTAACGCTGTTGCGCTTCGACAAGCGGGGCGCGGCTCAGCTTCCGGCGGGGCGGGAACGCGAGCTGCATTGCTTAGCGCGAAAACTGCGCTGATGCCACGCTTGCTGCCCGTATCGTAGCGCCCTGCCGCGTAGCGCCGCTGCAGGCATGCCGCCTGGTCCGGCAGCCGCTCGCGGGCAGTGTTTTCTTGCCTCATGGAGATGGAATTGAACCTGTGTGCGGGCATATGCCCTGTTGGTCGTGGCGGTGCGGTGCGATGAGTAGCGGATCGCGTCTGGAAGTCCTCAAGGAAAAGGTTTTCCTCCATTTCCTGTCGGCCAAGCTGCTGGCCACGCTGGCGGCGCAGATGGTGGGCGTGGCGGTGGGCTGGCAGGTCTATCAGCTCACCGGCGACGTGCTGGCGCTGGGCTTCGTCGGCCTGGCGCAGTTCGCTCCCTTCATCGTGCTCATCCTGCCCGCCGGCCAGGTGGCGGATCGCGCCGCGCGCAGCCGCATCATCGGCTGGTGCTACGTGGTGCAGTGCCTGGCGGCGCTGTTGCTGCTGGCGATCACGCTGGCGGACCTGCGCCAGGTCGGGCTGATCTACGCGGTGCTGGTGCTGCTGGGCTGCGCCCGCGCCTTCATGATGCCGGCCAGCCAGGCGGTGCTGATCAACCTGGTGTCGCCGGCGCGTTTTGCCCAGGCGGTGGCGGTGCATTCCTCCTCCTTTCACGTGGCGGTGATCGTCGGGCCGCTGCTGGGCGGCGCGATCTATCTCGGCGGCGCGCATGCGGTGTACCTGTCGGCGGCGGCGCTGTTCGCCTGCTCGGTGTGGCTGATGAGCCGGGTGCGCACCCGGCCGGCGGAGCAGTCGCCCGGCGCGGCGCGCGGCGCCGGCGCGGTATTCGAGGGCCTGCGCTTCGTGTTCTCGCGCCCGGTGGTGCTGGGGGCGATCTCGCTGGACCTGTTCGCGGTACTGTTCGGCGGCGCGGTGGCGCTGCTGCCGGCGATGGCGCGCGACGTGCTGCATGTCGATTCCGCCGGCATGGGTTTGCTGCGGGCGGCGCCGGCAGTGGGCGCCGGGTTGGCGGCGGCGGTGCTGGTGTGGCGGCCGCTGCGGCGGCATGTGGGTGCCTGGATGCTGGGCGGGGTGGCTGCCTTCGGCGTCGCCATGATGGTGTTCGGCCTGTCCACCAGCCTGCCGCTGTCGGTGGCGGCGCTGGCCCTGAGCGGCGCCGGCGACATGGTGAGCGTGTATGTGCGCCACATCCTGGTGCAGCACGAGACGCCGGACGAGATCCGCGGCCGCGTCAGCGCGGTCAATTCGGTGTTCATCGGCGCTTCCAACGAACTGGGCGAGTTCGAGTCCGGCGTCACCGCGCGCTGGCTGGGCCTGGTGCCGGCGGTGATCTTCGGCGGCGCGGCCACGCTGGCGGTGGCCGGCAGCTGGGTGAAGCTGTTCCCGACGCTGGCGCGTATGGACGGCTTCCCGCACCTGGCAGCCGGCGCGGCGAAGCGGGAGACCCCCGCGCGGCAGGAAAAGGTGGCGGCCGGGGCCGCATCCGAGGCGGAAGGCCGGCAGGGCTGAAGCGCCTGGCGGCGGGGTCCGCGACGCGCGACGGCGCGAGGACGGCGCCGGGCGTCGTCTGGCTGCCGCCGGCTGGTGTATGGTTCGGCGGATAGGGCAGGCCCGCGGGCACGGACAGGGAGAGCGAGTGAAGTTCGAGGCAGTGATTTTCGACATGGATGGCCTGCTGCTGGATTCCGAGCGGCCGATACGCGATGCCTGGCTGGAAGTGGGCCGCGAGCTGGGCGTGGTGCTGGAAGTGGCCACCTACCAGCGCGTCATCGGCCGCACGATGAAGGAGGTGCATGCGATCCTGGGCGAGGTGTTCGGCGTCGAGGCCTACCAGCGCGCGGCCAGCCGCGTCGCCGACATGCTGGAGGCGCGCCACGCCGCCCAGGGTTACACCGCCAAGGCGGGCGCCCACGACCTGCTGCGCTGGCTGGGCGGCATCGAGGTGGCCTGCGGGCTGGCGTCTTCCAGCCACCGCGACAAAGTGGAGCGCCGTCTGGCGCAGGCGCAGCTGCTGGACTTCTTCGATGCGCTGGCTGCCGGTGACGAGGTTACCCACGGCAAACCGGCGCCGGACGTGTATCTGCTCGCCGCCGAGCGCCTCGGCGTGGACCCGCGCGCCTGCCTCGCCTTCGAGGACAGCGAGAACGGCGCCCGCGCGGCGCTGGCGGCCGGCATGCAGGTCATCCTGGTGCCGGACCTGGTGCAGCCGGGCGAGGAGGTGGCGGCGCAATGCGTGCTGCTGAGCTCGCTGGAAGGCGCGCCGGAGCTGTGCGGCGAGTGGTTCAGCCGCCGGAGGATGGTTTGAGCCCGGGCAACCTGCCGGCGGGATGACAGGCACAGCGGAGTTCCAGTAAGGGTTTCGCTATTGCGGTGGTCGGGTGGTGGCGGGAAGGGGCTGTTTCGCCCGCCGGAGCGCCCCGTGGCAGGCAGGCAAGGAGCCGGGGCGTGGGAGAGCGTGGGGCAGCGGCGCCTGGATTAGCGCTGACGCCCTGACGGGCGCTCCCTCCCTCCAGCCTTTTCCCGCGAGGGAAGAAGGTGTGCGGTGGCGGGGCTCACCGGGCATCGGTTACCTGGAACCCTTCAGGCGATCTGCATGCCGTGATCTGAGC
>NZ_WUEI01000169.1 GCF_012911025.1 Azoarcus sp. TTM-91
CGCTGTGGCTGCGCCTCCTGGCCCTGCTCTTCGGCCTGCTGGCTCTGGGCACTGCCGCCCAGGCACCGGCCGCAGACTGTCCGGCAGCCGCGCTGACGGCCAGCGAGGGCCTGCGCGGCAGCGCGCCGCTGGCTGGCCGGCTGATGGCGGTGGACGACCGCGGCCGGCGCCTGGACATCGGCAACGTGACGGCCGCGCCCGGCTTCGCCCCGGTGACCGGCGCGGTGCACACCCGCAGCGGCGGCGGCAGCACCTGGTTCCGCCTGTGCCTGCAACGCGCCGCCGATGCCCCCGCCCAATGGATGCTGACCGTGCTGCCGCCCTACCTGGGCGAGGTGGCGCTCTACTCACCGCTCGGCGACGGCAGCTTCCGCGTGCAGCGGCAGGGCGCCGCCCTCCCCCCCCAGGACGACGGCCTCTCCTATCGCGGTTTCTCCTTCACCATGGATCTGCCGGCGGACGCGCCGGCGGTCCATTACCTGAAGGTGGGCACCACCACCTCGATGCGCGCCGAGCTCGGCCTGTTCCAGCCCGCCGGCCTGTTCGCGGAGGTCAGCCGCGACGCCGGCGGCTTCGGCTTCTACCTCGGCATGCTGGTGCTGGTGGTGGCCATCAACGGCATCTTCTGGCTGTGGCTGCGCGATCCCGCCCAGCTGCTGTACGCCAGCACCGTGGCCGCCATCGGCCTGTTCGCCGCCATCACCTCCGGCTATGCCGGCCTGCTGCTGCCCTGGCCGGTGGACATGCGCCTCGCCTATGCGCTGAGCGGCTGCCTGATGTGGGCCCTGGGCGGCCTGTACTTCTCCACCACCCTCAAGCTGCGCCACCGCTACCCGCGGCGCTGGCAGCTGAACCGCGCCATCGTGCTGACCTATTGCCTCGGCGCGCTGGCCATCGTCCTGCAACCCGGGCTGGTGTTGCGCGAGGTCCTGCACCTGGTGATGCTGGGCCACATGGCGCTGGTGGTGTCCACCGCAATCGACACCTACCGCCGCTACCCGCCGCTGCGCCTCTACATTCTCGCCTTCCTGCCGCTGGTGCTCAGCCTGGTGGTGGTGATCATCGGCAGCGAGCTGGGCCTGGACGCCGGCTCGCCGGCCCTGCTGCTGCACGGCAGCAGCCTGATCCATGTGGTACTGCTGAACATCGTGCTGGTACGGCGGGTGTTCGAGGCCGAGCGCGAGCGCCGCGACGCCCAGGGCGCCGCGCTGCGGCTGGCGCAGGAAAGCGAACGGGTGCTGGAGCAGCGGGTGGAGGAGCGCACCCGCAGCCTGGATGCCGCCAACAGCCAGCTCACCCAGGAGGTGGCGGAGCGCCGCGCGGTGGAGCACAAGTTGCAGCAGGCCCTGGAGGCGGAACGGCAGGCCAATGGGGCGCTGCGCCGCTTCCTTTCGATGGTTTCCCATGAGTTCCGCACGCCGCTCTCCACCATACAGCTGAGCGCCCAGCGCCTGAGCCGCGCGCTGCAGGAACGGGCGCCGGAGCTGCTGCCGCAGCCGGCCAAGATCGTGCGCAACGTCGGCCGCCTGCTCGGCCTCATCGACAACCTGCTGGCCGAGGACCGCCTGGGCGCGGCGGCGATGAACCCGCGCATGGAGTACCTGGACCTCGCCCGCCACCTGCGCCTGCGCTATGGCGAACATGCCGGCGGCCGCGTCGGCCTGCAGCTGCCGCGCGGCGGGGTGATCGTGCTGGGCGACCCGCAGTTGCTGGACATCGCCATCTCCAACCTGATCGACAATGCCCTCAAGTACTCCCCCGCCAGCGCCCCGGTGAACCTGAGCCTGGCGGTGATCGACGATCTGGTGGAGGTGACGGTGAGCGACCGGGGGCCGGGCATCCCCGAGGGCGAGCGGGAGCGCATCTTCAACAAGTATTACCGGCAGGACCGCGTCAGCACCAAACCCGGCACCGGCCTCGGCCTGCACCTGGCGCGCGAGTTCGCCCGCCGCCACGGCGGCGACCTGACGCTGGCCGAGACACAGGCCAGCCAGGAGGGCGGCGCCACCTTCGTGCTGCAACTGCCGCTGGCCATCAGCCGGCCCTCGTCCAACGAATCCGGCGAATCCAGCCGATCAGGCGGCGACAGCGGCGGCCTCGCCGCCTGAGCCCGGCTGCGCCGGCGGCCCTGGTTCGCGCCGCGCGCTCACTCGGCCCCTCTCTCCCCCGCCGGCGATAAGGTCATACGCCGCCGGCCGCCGCGCCGGCCGGCTTGTCAGCCCCCGGCGCATCCAGTATCTTCCGTCGCTTGCCGTTAGGGGTGCCCTGCCGATTCCCGGCGCGGGCTGAGAGAGTCCCTCACAACCTGATCCGGTTCGCACCGGCGTAGGGAAACGCGACCATGAGCCAAAGCGCAGCGCATCCTTCCTCCTCCAGCAGTATCCCGAA
This sequence comes from Azoarcus sp. TTM-91, assembly GCF_012911025.1. Lineage (GTDB taxonomy): Bacteria > Pseudomonadota > Gammaproteobacteria > Burkholderiales > Rhodocyclaceae > Azoarcus. Next base: position 2,389 of record NZ_WUEI01000169.1, read on the forward strand.
CGTTCTGACCATCGCCGGCGTGGATCCCAGCGGCGGCGCCGGCGTGCTCGCGGACCTCAAGGCCTTCTCCGCCCTCGGCGCCTACGGCTGTGGCGTCATCGCCGCGCTGACGGCGCAGAACACCCAGGGCGTGGCCGGCGTGCATGTGCCGCCCACCGATTTCCTGCGCCTGCAGATCGACACCCTGTTCGCCGACGTCGCCCTGCACGCCACCAAGATCGGCATGCTGGGCAGCGCCGAGGTGACCGCGGCGGTGGCCGAGCGCCTGGCCCACTGGCAGGCGCGCAACGTGGTGCTGGACCCGGTGATGGTGGCCAAGAGCGGTGACGCGCTGCTGGCGAGGAACGCCATCGCGGCGATGCGCGAGGCGCTGTTCCCGCAGTCCTTCCTGATCACGCCCAACCTGCCGGAGGCCGGCGTGCTGCTGGAGCAGCGCGCGCCGGAAACGGTCAAGGAGATGTACCGCGTCGCCGAGCGCCTGCGCGAGTTGCTGCCGCTCTCCAGCGAGCGCTGGGTAATGCTCAAGGGCGGCCACCTGCCGGGCAGCGAAATCACCGATCTGCTGTTCGACGGCGATCGCATGATCGAGCTGCCCTCGCCCCGCATCGAAACCAGGAACACCCACGGCACCGGCTGCAGCCTGTCCTCCGCCATCGCCGCGCTGCTGCCGCGCCACGAAGGCGGCTTCCGCGGCGTCGAGGCGGCGGTGCGCCAGGCCCGCCAGTGGCTGCTGGGCGCCATCGCCCGCTCCGGCGAGCTCGGCGTCGGCAGCGGCCACGGCCCGGTGCACCACTTCCACGCGATGTGGCGCGCGGCCTGAGCCGCCGGCCATCGCCCCATTCCCGCATCACCGGCTGACGCCCGCGCCGGCCGCAGGCCCGGCACCCGCAACAGCGTATCGCCCCAGCAGTCCTGCCCCAGGAGACCCGCATGAACGCCAAGGAACAATTCATCGCCACCCAGGCCAAGGTGGACGAAGCCGCCATCGCGCCGCTGCCGAACTCGCGCAAGATCTACGTGGAAGGCTCGCGCCCGGACATCCGGGTGCCGATGCGCGAGATCTCGCAGTCCGACACGCCCGCCTCCTTCGGTGCCGAGCCGAATCCGCCCATCTATGTGTATGACTGTTCCGGGCCCTACACCGACCCGGCGGCCCGCATCGACATCCGCTCCGGCCTGCCGGCCCTGCGCGCCGGCTGGATCGCCGAGCGCGGCGACACCGAACAGCTCGCCGACCTCAGCTCCGAGTTCGGCCGCCAGCGCGCCGCCGACCGCGCGCTCGACGAGCTGCGCTTCCCCGGCCTGCACCGCAAGCCGCTGCGCGCGAAAGCCGGTGCCAACGTCACCCAGATGCACTACGCCCGCCGCGGCATCGTCACGCCGGAGATGGAGTTCATCGCCATCCGCGAGAACCTGCGCCGCAAGGAGTACATGGAGTCCCTGCTGGCCGCCGGCCCCACCGGCAAGAAGATGGCCGCCCTGCTGACCCGCCAGCATCCGGGGCAGCATTTCGGCGCTGCCATCCCCGCCGAGATCACGCCGGAGTTCGTGCGCGACGAAGTCGCCCGCGGCCGCGCCATCATCCCGGCCAACATCAACCACCCGGAAACCGAGCCGATGATCATCGGCCGCAACTTCCAGGTGAAGATCAACGCCAACATCGGCAACTCGGCGCTGGGCTCCTCCATCAGCGAGGAGGTGGACAAGATGACCTGGTCCATCCGCTGGGGCGGCGACACGGTGATGGACCTCTCCACCGGCAAGAACATCCACGAGACGCGCGAGTGGATCATCCGCAACTCGCCGGTGCCCATCGGCACCGTGCCGATCTACCAGGCGCTGGAAAAGGTGAACGGCAAGGCCGAGGAGCTCACCTGGGAGATCTTCCGCGACACCCTGATCGAGCAGGCCGAGCAGGGCGTGGACTACTTCACCATCCACGCCGGCGTGCTGCTGCGCTACATCCCGCTGACCGCCAACCGCATGACCGGGATCGTCTCGCGCGGCGGCTCCATCATGGCCAAGTGGTGTCTGGCGCATCACAAGGAGAGCTTCCTCTACACCCACTTCGAAGACATCTGCGAAATCATGAAGGCCTACGACGTGGCCTTCTCGCTGGGTGACGGCCTGCGCCCCGGCTCCATCTACGATGCCAACGACGAAGCCCAGCTGGGCGAGCTGAAGACCCTGGGCGAACTCACCGACATCGCCTGGAAGCACGACGTGCAGGTGATGATCGAAGGCCCCGGCCATGTGCCGCTGCACATGATCAAGGAGAACATGGATCTCCAGTTGGAGCAGTGCAAGGAAGCGCCCTTCTACACCCTGGGACCGCTGACCACCGACATCGCCCCCGGCTACGACCACATCACCAGCGGCATCGGCGCCGCCACCATCGGCTGGTACGGCACCGCCATGCTGTGCTACGTGACGCCGAAGGAGCACCTCGGCCTGCCGAACAAGCAGGACGTGAAGGAAGGCATCATCACCTACAAGCTCGCCGCCCACGCCGCCGACCTCGCCAAGGGCCATCCCGGCGCGCAGATCCGCGACAACGCGCTGTCCAAGGCGCGCTTCGAGTTCCGCTGGGAAGACCAGTTCAACCTCGGCCTGGACCCGGACAAGGCCAAGGAATTCCACGACGAGACCCTGCCCAAGGAGTCCGCCAAGGTCGCCCACTTCTGCTCCATGTGCGGGCCCCACTTCTGCTCGATGAAGATCACCCAGGACGTGCGCGACTTCGCCGCCCAGCAAGGCGTGGGCGAGGCCGAGGCGCTGCAGAAGGGCATGGAGGTGAAGGCGGTGGAATTCGTGAAGAGCGGCGCCGAGGTTTATCGCAACGTGTGACGCTGCAGGCGTCTGAAGCAAAGGAAACGGGCCGCGATTGCGGCCCGTTCTTCTTGCGCTGCGGCTTGCCGGCGGCGGCACGACAACTCAACGCACCGCCGTGGCCACCGTCACCTCGCTCAGAAGTCGTAACGCAGCCTGGCGGTGAGGGTGCGGGCGTCGAAGTCCGCCTTGCCGGTGTAGTCGTAGCCCAGCGAGAAGGTCAGCGCCTGCTGCTGGTAATCCACGCCAAGGCCCACTTCGTAGCTGTTGCGGACGGCTTTCGCGCCATGCGTCACGAAGGGCGTATTGCCGAGCACGAAGGTGGAGGTGGACTTCGCTTCATCGGCGGCGAAGTCGTGATAGGCCATCAGCTTCGCCTGCGGCCGCAAGGTGCCGCCGCCCACTTCGAAGCTGCCCGCCAGCCGCACACCAGCACCCAGCTCGGCCACCTCGTAGCGCTGGCTCTGCACATGCAGCGCCGCCGCCGAGCCCTTCTCGCGATAGCTGTCGATATCCACCCGCACATAGCGCGCCGCCAGCCGCGGCTCGACCAGGAAGCCCTTGCCCGGGCGGAAGGTGTAGCCGCCGACCAGGTTGAGGCCGAGCACGTCGCTGTCGTAGTCGCCCTTGGCGGTGGTGCCGGCCACATGGCGCTTGCTGTCGTTGCGGTTGATGCCGTAGCTCAGGCCGGCATCGACGAAGTAGGCGCCGTGCTCGAAGCTGCCATACAGCGTCAGGGCGTGGCCATCCACGTCGGTGGTGTTGCCGCCATCGCTGCGGACATCGCTGCGCAGGTAGCTGTAGGCCGCGCCCAGGGTGAGGGCTTCGCCCAGGCGGGCATCCGCGCCGACGGCGATACCGCTGCTGTAGGCGTTGAAGCCGGCCACGCCGCTGCGCACGCCCTGGTCGGCATCGCTGTAGAGCACCTGCGCCCAGGCGCCGACATCCTTCAATGCATCGCCGGAGGCAGCGCCACGCAGGCCGCCCATGCGGTTGCCGGTGGCGTTGCCGATGATGCCCTGGCCGCTGGTGGCGGCATGGCTGGCGCCGCCGTTGACGTCCGGCGGCAATTGTTCGACCAGCCGCTTCAGCGCGGCCGGATCCTGGGATGCAGCCACGTAGGCGAGGAAGAGCGGATCGTCGGGAGCTAGCTGCGCCAGCTGGGCGGCGACATCGCTGAAGGCGGCGCCGGCGCGCTGGGCGTTCTGGCTGCCGCCGATTTCTTCAATGACGCCGCCGACTTCGCTCTGGTCCTTGGGGCTGACCACCGCCACGATGCTGTTGCCCTGAACCGCATAGGAATCGACGTCGAGCAGGAGCGAACGGCTGACGACGCTGACGCCGTCGTTCTGCAGCGTGCCGGCTTCCAGCAACGTGTAGCTGCTGCCTGCGGTGAGGAAATCGGTGGCCTGGGCGGCGAGGCGGATCTGCGAGCCGCTGGCGAATTCGGCGGTGCCGGATACCGCGACGATGGCCGCGGAAGCATTCGTTGCACCACTCAGGTTGAGGTCCAGCGATGAGCCGGCGGCAACACCGAGATTGCCCTCGATGGCGGAGTGCGCCGCGCCGAACTCCAGGTGGCCGGCGTTGCCCCCGCCCACCCG
>NZ_WUEI01000016.1 GCF_012911025.1 Azoarcus sp. TTM-91
CTGCCGCCCATCGCCCTTGCGTCCCTCGCCGGTACCGGGGCGGGCAATTATAGGACGCACCCCGTACCCGGACCACGGCGGACAGCCTTTGTTTCAACCGCTGGCGTTTTTTCTTCCCGCCCCGGTACCGGCGAGGGACGCAAGGGCGATGGGCGGCAGCGGTGGCCAGGGCCGCCGCATGCGCTCAGCGCTGGACGACGAAGGGCTTGAGCTTGAGCACCGCGGCGATGCGGTCCGCCGCGCTGCGGGCTTCGTCCACGCTGGCGTAGGGCCCGGCGTGCAGGCGGAAGCGGCCGCCGTCGGCGTACAGCTCCAGGCTCTGGGCGAAGGCGGCCAGTTCCTTGGCCACGGTGTCGCGGAAGCCCTCGGCGTTGTCGCGCGAGGAAAAGGCGCCAAGCTGCAGGAAGATGCCGGTGCCGGTCGCCGAGCTGGGCGGCTTCAGCGCCGGTTCGCCGGATTCGCCCGGCGCGCCGGCCAGCGGCGCGAGCTGGGCGGCGCTCGGCCCGCTGCGGCCGGGCAGCGGCGGCACCGGGTCGGTGTCGGCATACATCGGCAGTTCGCCCGGCAGGATCTGCTCCACCTCCACCTCGGTGCTGCCGCTGTTCACATAGCCAAGCTTGTAGGCGGCGGTGTAGGAGAGGTCCATCACCCGGCCCTTGTGGAAAGGGCCGCGGTCGTTGATGCGCACCACCACCGAGCGGCCGGTGGCGACGCTGGTGACGCGGGCGTAACTGGGAATCGGCAGCGTCGGATGCGCAGCGGTCATCGCGTACATGTCGTAGGGCTCGCCGCTGGAAGTGGCCTGGCCGTGGAAGCGGCGGCCGTACCAGCTGGCGACGCCGCGCTCGCGATAGGGCGCGAGCACGGTTGCCGGCACGTAGTTCTGGCCGAAGACGTTGTACGGGCGGTTGGCGAAACGGTGCAGCGGCTCCAGCTTCGGCTGGGCATCCGGTATCAGTTCCAGGTTATCCGGCGGTATGTCGTCCGGGCCGTCGTCCTTGTAGTAGCCGCCGCTGCGGCGGGTGCTGGCCTTGGGCGGCACGGCCGGCGCTTCGCTGCGCGGGCCGCTGCTGCCGCTGGCAGTGCTGTCCGGCGCACGGGTGGGCGTGCTGCTGCAAGCGCTCAGCAGGGCGCAGGCGGTGGCCGCGCACAGCAGGCTGAGGGGAGAGGCGGGGCGAAAGGCGGCGTTGCGGCGCGCCCCGGCCACCAGGGCTGCGGAGGGTCGTAGTGTCGTCATCTCGTTCGCCGCAGCCTACTTGGGAGACGAGAGGCGGCTGCGCTGTATGCTCATCAGGATACCCACCCCGAGACACAGGGTGACGAGGGCGGTTCCCCCGTAGCTCACGAAAGGCAGCGGCACGCCCACCACCGGCAGGATGCCGCTCACCATGCCCATGTTCACGAAAGCATAGGTGAAGAAGATCATGGTGATCGCCCCGCCGAGCAGTTTGCTCGCCAGTGTGGGGGCATTGATCGAGATCTGGAAGCCGCGCGCCAGCAGCAGCACGTAGATGATGAGCAGCACGATGGTGCCGACCAGCCCCAGCTCTTCCGCCAGCACGGCGAAGATGAAGTCGGTGTGGCGTTCGGGCAGGAAGGCGAGGTGGGTCTGGGTTCCGGCCATCCAGCCCTTGCCGAGCACGCCGCCGGAGCCGATGGCGATGGTGGACTGGATGATGTGGAAGCCCTTGCCCAGCGGATCCTGGGTCGGATCCAGCAGGGTGCACACCCGGTGCTTCTGGTACTCGCGCATGCCGTACCAGTCCACGCCCGGCTGGCACAGGGTGTCGCCGAAGGCGACGATGCTGCCGATGCCGATGATGCCGACCAGCGCCACCGGCACGATCAGCTTCCACGACAGGCCGGCGAAGAAGATCACATAGAAGCCGGCGGCGGTCACCAGCAGGCTGGTGCCCAGGTCGGGCTGGATCAGGATCAGCCCCACCGGCACCACCAGCAGCAGGCCGGCGACGATGAAGTCGCGGAAGGCGATCTGGCCCTCGCGCTGCTGGAAGTACCAGGCCAGCATCAGCGGCATGGCGATTTTCATCAGCTCGGAAGGCTGGATGCGGGTGACGCCGACGTGCAGCCAGCGCTGCGCGCCTTTGGACACCTCGCCGAACAGCTCCACCGCCACCAGCAGCACCACGCCGACGATATACAGCGGCAGCGCCAGCGACAGCATGCGCTGGCTGGAGATGGTCGCCGCCACCCACATCGCCGCCAGCGCCACCACGGTGTTGATGGCCTGCGCCTCCAGCCGGTCGGGCGAGGCGCTGATCATCAGGAAGTAGGCGTAGCCCAGCAGCGCGCCCAGGATCAGCATCAGCTGCGGATCGATGGGGCGCAGGAAAGCGCGCAGCAGGCCCAGCGGGTGGAAGCGGCTCTCGGTCATTCGTCGCTCTCCGCGGCGTCCACGTCTTCGGCTGCGGGCTGGTTGGGGCGCTTGCCGAGCAGGTAGTAATCCATCACCAGGCGGGCGATGGGCGCGGCCGACTGGGCACCGAAACCGCCGTTCTCCACCAGCACCGCCAGCGCGATCTTGGGCTCTTCCGCCGGCGCGTAGGCGATGAACCAGGAGTGGTCTCGCAAGCGCTCGCTGACCCGGCCCTCGACGTACTTCGCGCCCTTGAGCGAGAACACCTGGGCGGTGCCGGTCTTGCCGCCGACCGAATACGGCGCGTTGCCGAAGGCGCGGGCGCCGGTGCCGGCCTTGGTCACGTCCACCATGGCGGAGCGCACCGTGGCCACATGCTCCGGCTTGAGCCCGAGCTGGCGTATCGGCTCCGGCTCCACCACCCGCTTGGCGCTACTGCGGTTATCCACCACATGACGCACCAGGTGCGGCCGGTACACATTGCCGCCATTCACCACCGCTGCCAAGGCGTTGGCCATCTGCAGCGGGGTATAGGCGTTGTAGCCCTGGCCGATGCCTACCGAGATCGTCTCGCCACCGAACCAGCGCTGCTGCTCCGGCCGGCGGAAGCGGCGCTTCTTCCAGTCTGGCGACGGCAGCACGCCTTCCGCTTCGCCGGGGATGTCGATGCCGGTACGCGAGCCGAAGCCCAACGGCGACATGAAGCGGGCGATGCCCTCGATGCCGAGATCGTTGGCGAGCTGGTAGTAATAGGTATTGCAGGACACGACGATGGACTTGTGCAGATCCACCATGCCGTGGCCACCCACTTTGTCGTCCATGAAGCGGTGACCGCCGAAGGCGAAGAAGCCGGGGTCGGCGATGGCCTGGCCGGCGGTGCGCTTGCCGGTGGTCAGCCCCGCCAGCGCCATGAAGGGCTTGAAGGTGGAACCGGGCGGATAGGCGCTGAAGATGGCGCGGTTGAGCAGCGGGTGATCGGGCGAATCGTTCAGTGCCTTCCAGTCCTGGGTGGAGATGCCGTCCACGAACAGGTTGGGATCGAAGGTAGGGGTGGACACCAGCGCCAGCACGCCGCCGGTAGCGGGCTCTATCGCCACCATGGCGCCGCGGCGGTTGCCGAAGGCGGCCTCGGCCACCTTCTGCAGCTCGATGTCCAGTGTCAGCTCCAGGTCGTTACCAGCCATGGCCGAGGTGCGCGACAGCCGCCGCACCGCGCGGCCGCCGGCATTGACCTCCACCTGCTCGACGCCAGTGGTGCCATGCAGCTCGGCCTCGTAGGACTGCTCCAGGCCACTCTTGCCGATGTACTCCGAGCCGCGATAGTTGGCAGTTTCGCCGCGCTCCTCGATGCGCTCCACGTCACGGTCATTGATGCGGCCGATGTAACCGACCACATGGGAGGCGGTGGCGCCTTGCGGATAATCCCGGAACAGCCGCGCCTGCACCTCCACGCCCGGGAAGCGGTAGCGCTGCGAAATGAAGCGCGCCACTTCGTCGTCGCTCAGGCGGGTACGTATGGGAACGCTCTCGAAGTTGCGGCTTTCTTCGAGGATTTTGCGGAAACGCCTGCGATCGCGCTGCTCTATGGTCAGCACTTCCGAGAGACGATCTATGGTTTCGTCCAGGTTGCCGGCGCGCGAAGGCGTGATCTCCAGCGTGTAGGCGGCATAGTTGCGCGCCAGCACCACGCCGTTGCGGTCCACGATGCTGCCGCGGTTGGGAACCACCGGCAGCAGGGCGATGCGGTTGTCCTCCGCCCGGGTATGGAAGTAGTCGTGCCGCACCACTTGGAGGTAGTAGAAGCGGGCGGCGAGCAGGCCGAAGCAGACGAGGACGAACAGCCCGGCCACCACCACCCGGCGGCGAAAGCGCCAACTCTCCTGGTCGGGGGTGCGGAACTCCGTCATTGCGCGCGCCGGCTCAGATGGGACGGTTGTCGTCCCGCTCCACCGGCTGGTACTGCGGCAGCAGCAGCAGGAAGCTCATCGGCGCCCACAACAGCACGCTGGTGAAGCTGGAGAGGAAGTACAGCCAGCCGGGAAACTCGGCGCCGGCCAGCAGGCGCACGGTCACCATCAGCAACTGGGCAGCCAGCAGCATGGGCAGCACGTGCAGCGCCTGCTGCAGCAGCGGGAACCACATCAGCCGGCGGGCGAAACGCCCGGCCAGGTAGGCCACCACCACATAGGCCAGCGCATGCTGCCCCATGGCCGCGCCCTGGCCGATGTCCACCAGCAGACCGAAAACGAAGCCGGCCCCCATGCCGATGCGCAGCGGCTCGCGGATGCACCAGAAGGCCAGCACCAGCGCCACCCAGTCGGGCACGCCGGGAAAGGTGCCGGTGGGCACGTAGGCGAAACCCAGCGTCAGGATGAGGCTGAAATAAATGAACCACAGCTTGACCGGCAGCAGGATGCGGCTGGAACGGTTGGTCGGTTGCATGTCAGTCCTCCGGACCGTTCACGGCCACGCCGCCGCGGAGCAGGCAGGGCGTGCGATGCGACGAACGCTTCATCTCAGGGCGCCTCGGCCTTCTCTGCCGGGGCCGCCTGGGGCAACGGCGGCGGCAATTCCGCACGGCCCAGCACCAACACCTGCACACTGCGTTCGATGCCGGCCAGCGGCTCGCAGACGATGCGGGCGAAGGCCTCCGCCTCCCGGTCCACCGCCGCCACCTCGGCCACCGGCAGGCCGGGCAGGAAGACACCGTCCAGCCCGGAGGTGACCAAGCGGTCGCCCGGCTGGATGTCCGCGCTGGCGATCACGAAACGCAGCTCCAGCCGCCCCTGGCCGGAGCCGAACAGCACGCCGCGCAGGCCATTGCGCAGCACCTGCACCGGGATCGCCTGGTTGCGGTCGGTCAGCAGCGTGACTTCGGACTGGATGGGATAGACCCGCGTCACCTGGCCGATCACGCCCTTGGCGTCCACCACCGCCAGCCCCGGCTCCACCCCTTCCTGGGCGCCGCGGTCGAGGATGACCTTGCGCGAGAACGGGTCCGGCGCGTTGTAGAGGATTTCTGCCGCCACGCTGCGCACGCCCACCCGCTGCGACATCTCGAGCAGGCCGCGCAACTGCTGGTTTTCCTGCTCCAGCTGCTCGAAGCGCAGCAGGCGCTCCCCACTGCCCAACTGCTGGCGGCGCAGGTCGGCATTGTCCAGCTGCACCTGGATCAGGGTAGCGAAGTAGTGGGACGCGTTGCGCACGAAGTCGGCCGGTTTGGCCGCCGCCATCTGCAGCGGGTAAGTGGCGACCGACAGGCCTTGCCGCAGCACTTCCAGGTAGCGGAACTTCAGGTCCGCCACCAGCAGCGTCAGGCAGATGCACACGAGCAGCATCAGCCGCGCCAAAGGCGCAGGGCCGCGCTTGAAGATCGGAGGCGGTTGATGGCCGACTAAGGACATCGCGGGATTCGGGGGTCGGCGTGAAAGAAAGGAAACTGCGGTGGCTTAAGGCCGGGGCCCGCGCCCGGCCTCGCCGGGCACGGCTGTGCAGAGCTCAGTCGGAAGTGAAGATGGAACCCAGCTTGTCCATCTTTTCCAGCGCCATGCCGCAGCCACGGGCCACGCAGGTGAGCGGCTCGTCGGCGACGATCACCGGCAGGCCGGTCTCTTCCATCAGCAGCCGGTCCAGGTCACGCAGCAGCGCGCCGCCGCCGGTCAGCACCATGCCGCGGTCGGCGATGTCGGCGCCCAGTTCCGGCGGCGTCTGCTCCAGCGCGATCTTCACCGCGGACACGATCTGGTTCAGCGGCTCGGTCAGCGCCTCCAGGATTTCGTTCGAGGAAATGGTGAAGCTGCGCGGAATGCCCTCGGCGAGGTTGCGCCCCTTCACTTCCATCTCGCGCACTTCCGAACCGGGGAAGGCGGAGCCGATTTCCTTCTTGATGTTCTCGGCGGTGGTGTCGCCGATCAGCATGCCGTAGTTGCGGCGGATGTAATTGACGATGGCGTCGTCGAACTTGTCGCCGCCGACGCGCACGCTGCCGGCGTACACCATGCCGCCCAGCGAGATCACGCCCACCTCGGTAGTGCCGCCGCCGATATCCACCACCATGGAGCCGGTCGCGTCCGACACCGGCAGGCCGGCGCCGATCGCCGCCGCCATCGGCTCCTCGATCAGGTAGACCTGAGAGGCGCCCGCCGCCAGGGCTGCGTCGCGGATCGCGCGGCGTTCGACCTGGGTGGAGCCGCAGGGCACGCAGATGATGATGCGCGGGCTGGGCGACAGCAGACGGGAGTCATGCACCCGCTTGATGAACTGCTTGATCATCTGCTCGGTGACGACGAAGTCGGCGATGACGCCATCTTTCATCGGCCGGATCGCGGTGATGTTGCCGGGCGTCTTGCCCAGCATCTGCTTGGCGGCATGGCCCACCGCCTGGATGGTGCGCTTGGCGTTCGGCCCGCCTTCGGTGCGGATCGCCACCACCGAAGGCTCGTCCAGCACGATGCCTTTGCCGCGGACGTAGATCAGGGTGTTGGCCGTGCCGAGGTCGATCGCCAAGTCGTTGGAGAAATAGGAGCGCAGAAAGCCGAACATGGAAAATTCCGAAACCGGTGGAGAGGGTGCATCGCCCGGGCGCGAGCGGCAACGGGACTGCCCCCGAACGGGGGAAACGATTATGATAACCTACAAACCTTTGTCGACTAAGCAGGTTTTTGTTAACTCATGTCGCTCTCCAACGAACAAGTCGGGCACGTCGCGCGCCTCGCCCGCATCGCCCTGACCGAGGCAGAAACCGAGGCGACCCGGCGCAAGCTCGACGGCATTTTCGGCCTCATCGAGCAGATGCAGGCGGTGGATACCACCGGCGTCGAGCCCATGAGCCATCCGCAGGAACTCGCCACCCGCCTGCGCGAGGACGCCGTCATCGAAACCGATAGACGCGCCGCCTTCCAGGCCGCCGCCCCGCAGACCGAGGCCGGACTTTACCTGGTCCCCAAAGTCATCGAATGACCTGGCCGGCCGCGGCAGACTCAGCGTCGCCGCCGCCAGCCCTCTCCGTTTCCCAGCGACCATGATCAACGCCAGTCTCAAGACCTTGCGCGCAGCACTCGACGCGCGGCAGATATCGAGCGTGGAACTCGCCACTTTGTTCCTCGACCGCATCCAGGCCGCCAATCCGGCGCTGAACGCCTTCATCACGGTGGACGGCGACGGCGCCCTTGCCGCCGCCCGGGCTGCGGATGAACGCATCGCCGCCGGCCAGGCCGGCCCGCTTACCGGCATTCCGCTGGCTCACAAGGATGTGTTCTGCACCGAAGGCGTGCTGACCACCTGCGGCTCGCGAATGCTGGCCAACTTCGTCAGCCCCTACGACGCCCACGTGGTCACCCAGCTGAAGGCCGCCGGCGCGGTCACCCTGGGCAAGACCAATATGGATGAGTTCGCCATGGGCTCGTCCAACGAGAACTCCTGGTTCGGCCCCGCGCGCAATCCCTGGAACACCGCCAAGGTGCCCGGCGGCTCCTCCGGTGGTTCGGCGGCGGCGGTGGCCGCGCGCCTGGCACCCGTCGCCACCGGCACCGACACCGGCGGCTCGGTGCGCCAGCCGGCCGCACTCACCGGCATCACCGGCATCAAGCCCACCTACGGCGTGGTCAGCCGCTACGGCATGATCGCCTACGCCTCCTCGCTGGATCAGGCCGGCGCCTTCGCCGCCTCGGCCGAAGACTGCGCGCCGCTGCTCAGCGCCATGGCCGGCTTCGATCCGCGCGACTCCACCAGCCTGGAGCGTCCGACCGAGGACTATGGCCGCCTGCTCGCCGCGCCCGCCGGCAACAAGCCGCTCCAAGGCCTGCGCATCGGCCTGCCGCGAGAGTTCTTCGGCCCCGGCATGGCGGACGATGTGCGCGCCACGGTGGAGGCCGCGCTGGCGCAGTACCGTGCGCTGGGCGCCATCACCGTGGATGTGGATCTGCCCAACGCCAGGCTGGCCATTCCCGCCTATTACGTGATCGCCCCGGCCGAAGCCTCCAGCAACCTGTCTCGCTTCGACGGCGTGCGCTACGGCCACCGCGCCGCCGAGTATGGCGATCTCAACGACATGTACTGCAGGAGCCGCGCCGAAGGCTTCGGCGACGAGGTCAAACGCCGCATCCTGGTCGGCACCTACGTGCTGTCCCACGGCTACTACGACGCCTACTACCTGCAGGCGCAGAAGCTGCGCCGGCTGATCGCCGAGGACTTCCGCGCCGCCTTCACCCAGTGCGACGTCATCGCCGGCCCCACCAGCCCGACCACGGCCTGGGGAATCGGCGAGAAAACCGACGACCCGGTGCAGATGTACCTGTCTGACATCTACACCATCGCGGTGAACCTCGCCGGCCTGCCCGGCCTGTCGCAGCCCTGCGGCTTCGGCGCGGACGGACTGCCGGTGGGCCTGCAACTGATCGGCGACTACTTCAGCGAGGCCGGCCTGCTCAACGCCGCGCACCGCTACCAGCAGGCCACCGACTGGCACCTGCGCCGGCCGGAAGGCACCGCCTGAGATGGCCGTAGCCCTGCGGCTCCGCCTTTCGCCGCGGCAGGCAGCCGGCCTCGCGGCCGCCCTGCTGCTGGCGGCCTGCGGCACGCCCGGCCCCAAGCCGGGCGGCGACAGCGCGCCGGTGCCGGAAGAGGTGCTGGAGCGCCCGTCCGAAGCCAAGAGTCAGCTTAAGCCGATGCCGATAGAACCGCTGAACGTGAAGGCGGACTGCGCCTTCACCGACGAAGCCGGCTACTCGGCCCGCACCAGGCTGGACGTCAGCTACGCCGAGGTGCGCGCCTTCTCCGCCCGGGTGGATGTACCGCGCCGCGGCAACTGCCACTTCGACCTGGGCGATTTCCACCAGGTCAAACGCGAACCGCACGTGGAGCTGCGCGCCAGGGACGGCTGCACCGTCAGCATGTGGGAACAGGGCGACCAGGTCACCGTGGCCTTCACCCAGTGTGCCAGCCGCTGCAGCCACGGCACCTTCGAATACGTATGGCCGATCCTGCTGGACCGGTCCAGCGGCCAGTGCCACTGACCGCCTGAAACAACGGAAACGACCATGAGCAGAACCGATTGGGAAGTCGTCATCGGGCTGGAAGTGCATAGCCAGCTCAACACCGCCTCCAAGATCTTCTCCGGCGCCTCCACCGCCTTCGGCGCCGAACCCAATGTGCAGGCCAGCGCGGTGGATATCGCGCTGCCGGGCGTGCTGCCGGTGCTCAACCGCGGCGCGGTCGAGCGCGCCATCCGCTTCGGCCTCGCCATCGGCGCAACGGTGGCGCCGAAGAGCGTGTTCGCGCGCAAGAATTACTTCTACCCCGACCTGCCCAAGGGCTACCAGATCAGCCAGTTCGAGCTGCCGGTGGTACAGGGCGGCGCCATCACCATCCGCGTCGGTGAAGGCGACAAGGCCTACGAGAAGACGGTGCAGCTCACCCGCGCCCACCTGGAAGAGGACGCCGGCAAGAGCCTGCACGAAGACTTCCACGGCATGAGCGGCATCGACCTCAATCGCGCCGGCACCCCGCTGCTGGAAATCGTCTCCGAGCCGGACATGCGCTCTTCCGCCGAAGCGGTGGCCTATGCCCGCGCGCTGCATGCGCTGGTGCGCTGGATCGACATCTGCGACGGCAACATGCAGGAAGGCTCCTTCCGCTGCGACGCCAACGTCTCGGTGCGCCCGCGCGGTCAGGAAAAGTTCGGCACCCGCCGCGAGATCAAGAACCTCAACTCCTTCCGCTTCCTGCAACAGGCCATCGACTACGAAGTGCAGTGGCAGATCGAGCGCCTGGAAGACGGCGGCACCATCCAGCAAGCCACCGTGCTGTTCGACCCGGACAGCGGTGAGACGCGGATGATGCGCTCCAAGGAAGACGCCCACGACTACCGCTACTTCCCCGACCCAGACCTGCTGCCGCTGGTGATCTCCGAGGAGTGGATCGCCCGCGTGCGCGGCGGAATGCCGGAACTGCCGGAAGCGATGAAGGCGCGCTTCGTCGCCGACTTCGGCCTCTCCGCCTACGACGCCACCACGCTGACCGCGTCCAAGGAGGTGGCGGCTTACTTCCAGGCCACGGTGGACGCCGCTGGCAAGGCCAATGCCAAGCTCTGCGCCAACTGGGTCATGGGCGAACTCGCGGCGCGGTTGAACAAGGCCGAGCTGGACATCGCCGCCTCGCCTGTGGCGCCGGCCCAGCTCGCCGGCATGGTCGCCCGTATCGCCGACAACACCATCTCCAACGCCATCGCCAAGAAGGTGTTCGAAGCGCTGTGGAACGGCGAAGGTGGCGACGGCGCCGATGCCGCCGACCAGGTCATCGACTGCCAAGGCCTCAAGCAGGTGACCGACAGCGGCGCCATCGAAGGCCTGATCGACGAAGTGCTGGCGGCCAATCCGAAGTCGGTGGAAGAATTCCGCGCCGGCAAGGAGAAGGCCTTCAACGCCCTGGTCGGCCAGGTCATGAAAGCCAGCAAAGGTAAGGCCAACCCCGGCCAGGTGAACGAACTGCTGCGGCGCAAGCTCCAAGCCTGAGTATCCGGAGATCGTCGATGAAACACCTCAAGCCCGCCACCGCCCTTGCCACCCTGCTCGCCACCGCCGCTCTGCTGCCGGCCGCCGCCGGCGCCGCTGATTCGCTGCACAACCTGCCCAAGCTTGCCCCCGGGCTGTGGGAAATGAAGAGCACCATCGCCGAGATGGGCGGTCTCGGCCAGAGCCTGCAGATCTGCATCGGCGAAGACGGCGGCGACCTCGCCGCCCAAGCCTCCAAGGCCAGCGGCGAATGCAGCCGCCGCGACGTTTCCCGCAATGGCAGCCAGATCGTGCTCGATGCCGTGTGCCCGGTGGAAGGCAGCACCGCCACGGTGCACGCCACCTTCTCCGGCGACTTCAACAGCCGCTTCACCGGCGACGTGCGCAGCACCTATTCGCCCCCTATGCACGGCCTCGCCAGCACCACCATGCAGCAGGAAGCTCGCCGCCTCGGCCCCTGCGCCGCCGGCCAGAAGCCGGGGGAAGTGGTACGCCAGGGCATACACGGCATCAACGTGGACGAACTGCTGAAGAAGCTGCCGCGCTGAAGCAAGGCGCCGGCGGCGCGCCCTCCCGTGGCGCCCTCGCCCGTCCGGGGGAGCCGCCGCCCGGCATGGCTATAATCGTCTAACGTTATATCCACCGTCGCGGAGTCCTCCGATGTGCCAGCTGCTCGGCATGAACTGCAATGTGCCGACCGACATCTGCTTTTCCTTCACCGGCTTCCGCGCCCGGGGCGGGCTGACGGACCATCACCGTGACGGCTGGGGCATCGCCTTCTTCGAGGGCCGCGGCGCCCGTGTCTTCCTGGAGCCCCGGGCCAGCGCGGATTCGCCGGTGGCGGAGCTGGTGCGCCACTATCCGATACGTTCGCTCAACGTCATCGCCCACATCCGCAAGGCCACCCAGGGCGAAATCCGGCTGGAGAACACCCACCCCTTCCAGCGCGAGCTGTGGGGCCGCTACTGGATCTTCGCCCACAACGGCAACCTGGTGGATTACCTGCCGGCGCTGTCCGGCCGCTTCAGCCCGGTCGGCACCACCGACTCGGAGCGCGCCTTCTGTCACATCCTGGACCGCTTCGCCCAGCGCTTTCCCGACGCCCAACCGGCACCAGCCGAGCTGCACGCGATACTGCGCGAGCTGGCGGTGGAAATCGGCAGCCACGGCGAATTCAACTTCCTGCTGTCCGACGGTGACCGCCTGTACGCCCACTGCGCCTCGCGCCTGAGCTACGTGATCCGGCAGGCGCCCTTTCCGGTCGCGCACCTGTCCGACCAGGATCTGACGGTGGACTTCAACCTCGTTGCCACCCCGATGGACCGCGTCGCCGTCATCGCCACCACACCGCTGACCGACAACGAGACCTGGCACACGATGGAACCGGGCTCGCTGCTGACCTTCTGCCACGGCGCCCTGGTATCGCTGGGCGAAAACCGCACCCTCGCGTCGCCCGGCACCTGCATCCCTGCCTGCAATGGGCAGTCGAATGCGTAAATGTTCCTTAGCCGGATTCATGCGGGCGCGATAAAGTAGGCAACCGCCAAGTCAGCCCCCGGAGACCTCCCAAATGGCCTGCCCCTTGTGTCGCGCCGACGACGAAACCGTGCTGTGGCACGACGACCGTTGCCGCGTCATCCTGGCCAGGGAGGCAGCCCATCCCGGCTTCTGCCGTGTCATCTGGAATGAACATGTGGCGGAGATGAGCGATCTGCCGGCGGCCGACCGCCAGCATCTGATGGACGTAGTGCTGGCCACCGAGCAGGCGCTGCGCGCCGAAATGCACCCGGACAAGATCAATCTCGCCAGCTTCGGCAACATGGTGCCCCACCTGCACTGGCATGTGATCCCCCGCTACAGCGACGACCGCCACTTCCCGGAGTCGGTCTGGGGGCCGGTACAGCGCGACGGCGTGATCCACCCCGCGCCCGACGCAGCCGTGCTTTCCGGCGCCATCGGTCGCGCCCTGTCAACGCTCACCCACCGGTAACGCCCCGCCCGGAGCCGCCATGGATTACCGTAATCCAGCCGAGTGCCTGAACCTGCTGCACAGCCTGCGCCCGGAAAAGCCGGAGGAAACCCAGGTGGCGCTGGCGGCCATCGTCTCCGGCCTGCTCGCCTCCTTTCCCGCACCCAACCAGCACCTGGAGGTGCTGGAAGCCGCCCGCAGCCTGGCCGCGGCGGTACAAGTCGAACTCTCGCGCTGCTATACCGCCCATCCGCTGCCGCCGGACAGCCTGGAGAACGAGATCCTGGAGCGGGTTGCCAGCCTATGGCGCAACCTCTCCCGCTCCTATGGCCGCATCGCCCGCGCCGATGCCCAGGAAGGCACGCTGGACGACCAACGCGCCCTGCTCGCCCAGCGCCGTACCTACTACGCCGGACAGGCGCTGCTCGAGTTCTTCCGCGCCCACCGGGCGGTACCCACCGGTTACTGGGCGGAAGTGCACGAATGCCTCGCCGACGCAGAGCGCGCCGGCGTTGCCCGCGTTCGCGTCGCCGATCCGCTCAACGATGTGTGGAAGGCGCAGAGCCCGATGGAGGCACACGTCGCCATCCTGCTCACCGATCTCGCCAACCCTTACGGTCGCGGCGAACGCCAGCTGGCCTGGGCCTGCCGCTGGGCCCAGCGCTTCGCCCCCTATTGCACGCTGGACACCGACATCGATGCGCCCAAGCCCACGGCCTATGGCCTGGACCTAAACGCCGACCACGGGCTGCGACCGCTGGGCCTGCAGAGCCCATCCCCCAGCCTGCGCCGCTTCGACGGCAGCAAGCTGGCCAGCCAGATCCAGGCGGTACTGACCCAGTTCAAGCAAGGAGTACAGCCAGCCTCCCTCGGCCTGGGCGACGACTGTCCGCTGGACGCCTGCTCGCGGCTGCTGCTCTCGCTCTACCGGCCATGGGGCCTGGCCGCTGCCGGCAGGCGCTTCCCGCGCCGCGGCAGCCAGGGCGGCCTGGACATCTGCAGCGACTGGCTGGCCATCGGCTTCCATGTGCATGGCGGCGTGTTCGAACAGCCCCGTGCTTCGACGTACACGGTCGGCTCC
The DNA here is from genome assembly GCF_012911025.1 of Azoarcus sp. TTM-91. Classification (GTDB taxonomy): domain Bacteria; phylum Pseudomonadota; class Gammaproteobacteria; order Burkholderiales; family Rhodocyclaceae; genus Azoarcus. Next base: position 13,938 of record NZ_WUEI01000016.1, read on the forward strand.
GGCATTCGCAAGGACATCTCACTGCTGACCTTCGGCGAACGCGCACCGGCAGCCAGCGATGCCGGCTTCAGCGAATCGCGGCGCCAACGGGAGGCAGAGAAGCTGGGCTTCGTCTGCGAACGCTGGGAAGTGCTGGACCAGTCCGTCGGCGGTTTCCGCATCCAGCAGCGGCCGCGGGCAGAGCGCCTGGAGCACCACCAACTGGTGGGGCTACGGCCACAGGATGGCGACTGCTTCCTGCTCGGCCACATCAGCTGGCTGATGTTCCGCGCCGACGGCTGCCTGGAGGCCGGCGTGCATGTACTGACCGGCGTGCCGCGGGTGGTAGCCGCCCGCCCGCTGGCGCTGCACGCCGGGCTGCGCGATCCCTATCTGCAGGCTTTCATGCTGCCGGCCACGCCGGCACTGCGCACCGGCGCCTCCATCGTGTTGTCGGCCGGCTGGTTCCAGCCCAGCCGGGTGCTGGAGGTTCACAATGCGGAAACCGGCGAGAACGAGCAGATCCGCCTGGGCAAATTGCTGCTGCGCGGCACCAACTTCGATCAGGCCAGCTTCGAGAAGCTACCGCACGAACCCGGCGCTTAAGCCTTGAAACGGGAACTGGGGAAGCGCACGGCGAAGCGGCTGCCTTCGCCCGGCCGGCTGTTGATCGACAACTCCGCCTGGTGGCGGGTAAGGATGTGCTTGACGATGGCCAGCCCCAGGCCGGTGCCGCCGGTTTCCCGCGAGCGGCCGCGATCCACCCGGTAGAAGCGCTCGGTCAGCCGCGGCAGATGTTCCGGGGCAATGCCGATGCCGGTGTCCGTTACCGAGAATTCACCGCCGCCGCTTTCGTCCCGCCGCCAGGCGATGCAGATGCGGCCACCCTCCGGCGTGTAGCGGACCGCGTTGCTACCGAGGTTGGAGAAGGCGCTGTCCAGCTCCTTCTGGCTGCCGAGCAGCATGCCATCGCCTTCCATGCTCAGCTCCACCTGGTGCCGGCCGGCGGAGAGCAGTTCCACTTCACGCGCGACCTCCCGCACCAGTTCAACCACATCTATCTTCTCTTCCGCTGGCGCTGGCGCGCCCGTCTCCAGCGCGGACAGCGTCAGCAAGTCGTCGATCAGGCGGCGCATGCGCGACGACTGCTCGTCGGCGAGACGGAGGAAGTGGATCACGTCTTCCCGGGAGTAGTCATCCAGGCCGTCGATCAGGGTTTCGAGGAAACCACCCACCACTGTCAGCGGCGTGCGCAATTCGTGGGAGACGTTGGCGACGAAATCGCGCCGCATGGTTTCCAGCCGCTCCAACTGGGAGATGTCCCGCGACAGCACCATCTTCTGATCGTCGCCGAAGGGCACCACCTGGATCTGCAGCGTCAGCCCACCACGGCGCCCCGCCTGCAGCACCAATGGCTCGCTGAAGTGGTTGGAGGCGAGGTAGGCGACGAACTCCGGCTGTCTGACCAGATTGGTGACCGGCGCGCCGATATCGTGCTGGCGATTGAGGCCGAAGTGCTGCTCGGCCTTGAGGTTGATCCACTCTATGGTGTCGGTGTCGGACAGGTACATGACGCCATCGGGCATCGCCTGGCTGGCATCATGGAAACGCTCCAGCGCGGTGGAAAGGCGGTCGCGCATGTCGTAGGCCAACCGTGCGCGGCGGCCGAGATCGGCGAAGATCATGTCCCAGGTGCCGAAGGCACGCGGCAGCGGCGAACCGACCGGCTCCCGCGCCCAATGCACCAACCGCTGCAGGTTCCTGAGGTGATGCCAGCCCAGCAGCAGCAACCCCAGCACCATGATGAACAGCCCCCAGCTGATGCCGGCGAAAGCCGCCACCACCAGGGCCAGCAGCAGCACCAGGGCGAGGGAGGACAACGCCCCTGTCCAGATATAACGCAGCGAACGGATGATGGCCTCCCGGCGCCGGTTCAGAGAATGGAAGCGCGGATTATCGCACCGCGGGCGCGGTGTCGGCCTGGGACGAAAAGCGGTAACCGCTGCCGCGCACTGTCTGGATCAGGCTATCGTGGCCCGAGGGTTCCAGCGCACAGCGCAGCCGCCGGATATGGACGTCGACCGTGCGTTCTTCGACGAACACATGGTCGCCCCACACCTGGTCCAACAGTTGGGCCCGGGAATGGACCCGCTCCGGGTGCGTCATCAGGAAATGCAACAGGCGGAACTCGGTGGGCCCCAGGGCAAGCGCTATCTCGCCGGCACTGATGCGATGCGTGGCCGGGTCCAGGCGCAGGCCGCCCAACTCCACCGCATCCTCGGTCACCTGCGGCGCACGGCGGCGCAGCACCGCCTTGATCCGCGCCACCAGCTCACGCGGGCTGAAAGGCTTGGTGATGTAGTCGTCCGCCCCGGTCTCCAACCCAGCCACCTTGTCCTGCTCTTCGCCGCGGGCGGTAAGCATGATGATGGGAATGCTGCGGGTGCGCTCCTCGGCGCGCAGCCGGCGGGCGAACTCCATGCCCGACATGCCGGGCAGCATCCAGTCCAGCAACACGAGATCAGGCAGTGCATCGCGCACGATACGCTGGGCCGCCTCGGCATCCGCGGCGCGCAGCACATGATGGCCGGCACGCGCGAGGTTGGCGGCGATCAGTTCCTGAATCGCCGGTTCGTCTTCCACGAGCAAGATGTTGGCAGGCATGAGCACCCTCCGATTGACCCGCGGCAGTGTATTTCAGCAATTTGAAGCTTTCATGACACGTCACGCCGGTGCAATACAAGTGCGGCGGCCCGCTCGCGGCAAAGCGGTCCAAGCCTTCGGGTATCATGGGCGCCTCGTAATTGAGGCTGCAGCCATGGCCGGACTGGACAAGGACACCCCGCTTCCTACTGCGATCACCCTGCATCGCAAGTCACGCATCCTGGAAATCGCCTTCGACGACGGCAGTAGATTCGAGCTGCCCTTCGAATTCCTGCGCGTGTATTCCCCTTCCGCCGAAGTCCGGGGCCACGGCCCCGGCCAGGAAGTGCTGCAACTCGGCAAGCGCGAGGTGGAAGTGCTCGGGCTGGAACCGGTCGGCAACTATGCCCTCAAGCCCAGCTTCTCCGACGGCCACGACAGCGGCCTCTATTCCTGGGACTACCTCTACATGCTGGGGCGCGACCAGGCCACGCTGTGGCAAACCTACCTCGACCGGCTCGCCCAGGAAGGCGGCAGCCGCGACTCCAAGGACGTTCCCCCGCCAGCGCCCAAAGGCGGCTGCGGCCACCACCACTGAGTTTCCGATGAGCGATAAGACTACCCATTTCGGCTTCCAGACCGTCGCCGAAGAACAGAAGAAGGACAAGGTCAAGGAGGTCTTCTCCTCGGTCGCCCAGCGCTACGACGTCATGAACGACCTGATGTCCTTCGGCCTGCACCGCCTCTGGAAGGCCTTCACCATCCAGATCTCGGGGGTCCGCGAAGGTGACCGCGTGCTGGATGTGGCAGGCGGTACCGCCGACCTGTCGCTGGCCTTCTCGCGCAAGGTCGGCCCCCGCGGCCAGGTCTGGCTGACCGACATCAACCACGCCATGCTGTCCCGTGGGCGCGATCGCGTCTACGACAAGGGCCAGCCGCTGCCGGTGGCCCAATGCGACGCAGAAAAACTGCCCTTCCCGGACGACTGGTTCGACTGCGTCACCGTCGCCTTCGGCCTGCGCAACATGACGCACAAGGACGCCGCACTGGCGGAAATGCGCCGCGTGCTGCGCCCCGGCGGCCGCCTGCTGGTGCTTGAGTTCTCCCGTGTGTGGAAGCCGCTGGCGCCGCTCTACGATCTCTACTCCTTCAAGATACTGCCGTGGATGGGCGACAAGGTCGCCAACGACGCCGACAGCTACCGCTACCTCGCCGAATCCATCCGCATGCACCCGGGCCAGGAAGAACTGAAGAGCATGATGGAACAAGCCGGCCTCTCTCGTGTCGACTACTTCAACCTCAGCGCGGGCGTCGTCGCCCTGCACCGCGGTTACAAGATCTGAAACCAGGAGACCTCCCCCCCATGAAGCAGTTGATCCTTTCCATGCTCGTTGCCATCATCAGTTTCGGTTTCGGCCTGCCTGAGGCCGAAGCCAAGCGCCTTGGCGGCGGCGGCAGTTCCGGCATGCAACGGCAGATGACGCCGCCGAGCGCTCCGCGCCAGCCGGCCGCGACACCGCAGCAGAACCTCAACCGCCAGCAGGCCGCCACGCCGCCCGCCGCCCAACCCAAGCGCTCCTGGATGGGCCCCATCGCCGGCCTCGCCGCCGGTCTGGGCCTGGCAGCCCTCTTCTCCCACCTCGGCTTGGGTGAAGAAATGGCCTCCTTCATGATGATGCTGCTGCTCGTGGTCGGCGCGGTCATCCTGTTCCGCCTGCTGTTCCGTCGCAAGGCGGCCAATGGCCCCGGCAACGGCATGCAGTACGCCGGCGCAGCAGCCGGTGCTGGCAGTAACAGCGTTCCGCCCTACGCACCGCCGGCACAACCCACGGGCAGCGCAACTGGAGGGCCCGCCCGGGCGCCAGTTTCCCAAGCAGTAGCCGACTTCGACGCAGAAGGCTTCGCCCGTCAGGCCAAGGTGAACTTCATCCGTCTGCAGGCGGCAAACGACGCCGGCAATCTGGACGACATCCGCGAGTTCACCACGCCGGAAATGTTCGCCGAGATCCGCATGCAGCTGACCGAACGTGGTCCGATGCAACAGCGCACCGACGTGGTCGAGTTGAATGCAGAAGTCGTGGATGTGGTCGAAGAATCCGCCCGCTACATCGTCAGCGTGCGCTTCAATGGCCTGCTCCGCGAAGAGGCCGAAGCCGCACCAACGGCTTTCGATGAAATCTGGCACCTGACCAAGCCGGCAGCCGGCAACGAAGGCTGGCGCATCGCCGGCATCCAGCAAATCAGCTAAACAGGCGGGGCGGGCAAATAAGTCCGCCCTTTTTCATTCATGCTTTCGAATCTCTTTCTCTCGGGCAGCAACCACCTGCTGACCAGCGCAAAATGGGCACGCGACCGCCTGATGCCTCACGCCGGCCGTACCGCGCGCCTGTCTGCGGGATCGTTCAACGTCAGCTTCTCCATTTCCGCCGATGGCCATTTCGCCGAATGGGCGGGTGAAGAGGCCGCTGACGTGCAACTGACGGTACCTTTAAGCGAGCTTCCCGGAGCCCTCCCCAATGGCCTTGAGGGCATCATGCGTCACGTCAGGGTCGAGGGAAACGCCGACTTTGCGGATGCGCTGGGCTTCGTGTTCCGCCACCTGCGCTGGGATGTCGAAGAAGATCTGTCCCATATCATTGGCGACATTGCTGCACACCGACTGGTGGAAGGCGGCAAGGCCTTGGCCCAGCTTCCCCGCCACGCACTGGCGCGGGGCGGCGCCAATCTCGCCGAGTACCTAACGGAAGAGAAGCCAACGCTGCTCGCCAAAGGCACGCTCTCACAATTCTCCAGCGATATCGTCGCCCTGCGGGATGCCGTGGCCCGGCTGGACAAGCGGGTTGCCCGGCTGAAGAACTAAGATTCGCCTGCAAAAACAACCAAAAAAGAAGGCGGTCGATTTCTCGACCGCCTTTCTTATTGAAGCCCTCGCGCGGATCAGTGACCGCGCTTGCGCAAACGTTGGATCGCCGCCAGTTGAGCCACCGCCTCGGCCAGTTCAGCCTGAGCCTTGGCATAGTCGATCTCGGAGCCTTGATTGACCAGCGCTTCCTCTGCCTTCTTCTTGGCATCCAGCGCCTTGGCTTCATCCAGGTCCTTGCCGCGGATTGCCGTATCGGCCAGCACGGTCACCAGACCCGGCTGAACCTCCAACATGCCTCCCGCCACAAAAACCAGCTCTTCCTCCGCCTGATTCGGCACCTTCACCCGCACTGCGCCCGGCTTGATCCGGGTCATCAGCGGCATGTGACCAGGCAGAATGCCAAGCTCGCCCGCCTCACCCGGCAGCGCGACGAACTCCGCTAGCCCGGAAAAAATCTGCTCTTCCGCGCTGACGATGTCGACGTGAACCGTCATTGCCATGGTATGTCCTCTTCAAAACCGCGCGGGCCCCAAGGCCCGCGCGGAGGGCGCATTACTGCAGCTTCTTCGCCTTCTCGATCGCTTCCTCGATGCCGCCGACCATATAGAAGGCCTGCTCGGGAAGGTGATCGTATTCGCCGCTGACGATCGCCTTGAAGCCAGCGATGGTGTCCTTCAGCGACACGTACTTGCCCGGGGAGCCGGTAAAGACTTCGGCAACGTGGAAGGGCTGCGACAGGAAGCGCTGGATCTTACGCGCGCGGGCCACGGACAGCTTGTCTTCGGGAGACAGTTCGTCCATCCCCAAAATCGCGATGATGTCGCGCAGTTCCTTGTACTTCTGCAGGGTCTGCTGAACCTGGCGAGCCACGCTGTAGTGCTCTTCGCCAACAACCAGGGGGTCCAGCTGACGGCTGGTGGAGTCGAGCGGGTCGACCGCAGGGTAGATACCCAGAGCGGCGATGTCGCGCGACAGCACGACGGTGGAGTCCAAGTGCAGGAAGGTGGTCGCCGGAGAGGGGTCGGTCAAGTCATCCGCGGGCACGTACACGGCCTGAATGGAAGTGATCGAACCGACCTTGGTGGAGGTGATGCGCTCCTGCAGACGGCCCATTTCTTCCGCCAGCGTCGGCTGGTAGCCCACAGCGGAAGGCATACGGCCCAGCAGCGCAGACACTTCGGTACCGGCCAGGGTGTAGCGGTAAATGTTGTCCACGAAGAACAGGATGTCGCGGCCTTCGTCGCGGAAACGCTCGGCCATGGTCAGGCCGGTCAGCGCAACGCGCAGACGGTTGCCCGGGGGTTCGTTCATCTGACCGAACACCATCGCAACCTTGTCCAGAACGTTGGAGTCCTTCATTTCGTGGTAGAAGTCGTTGCCCTCACGGGTACGCTCGCCCACGCCAGCAAACACCGACAAGCCCGAGTGCTGCTTGGCGATGTTGTTGATCAGCTCCATCATGTTCACGGTCTTGCCCACACCGGCGCCGCCGAACAGGCCGACCTTGCCGCCCTTGGCGAACGGGCAGATCAGATCGATAACCTTGATGCCGGTCTCGAGCAGTTCCACGGACGGGGACAGTTCGTCGAACTTCGGGGCCTTCTGGTGGATCGCGCGCAGCTCGTCGGTCTCGACCGGGCCGGCCTCGTCGATCGGGCGGCCGAGCACGTCCATGATGCGACCCAGCGTACCGTGGCCAACCGGCACCGAGATCGGCTTGCCGGTGTTGGACACCTTCATGCCGCGGCGCAGGCCGTCGGAGGAACCCAGGGCAATCGTACGCACCACGCCGTCGCCGAGCTGTTGCTGGACCTCGAAGGTCAAGCCAACTTCGGCAAAGGAGTCGGTGGCGTCGTCAAGCTTCAGGGCGTCATACACCTTGGGCATCGCGTCGCGCGGGAACTGGATGTCCACCACCGCGCCGATGCACTGAACGATAGTACCGTTACTCATCGTCTTTCCTTAATCAATAATCCGTTAGACCGCAGCGGCGCCACCAACGATTTCCGACAGCTCCTTGGTGATCGCGGCCTGGCGGGTCTTGTTGTAGACCAGCTGCAGTTCGCCAATCACGTTCTTGGCATTGTCGGATGCGGCCTTCATCGCCACCATACGTGCGCTCTGTTCGGACGCCATGTTCTCCGCGACCGCCTGATACACCAGTGCCTCGACGTAACGCACCAGCATTTCGTCGATCACCACTTGGGGATCCGGCTCGTAGAGGTAATCCCAAGAGGTATCCGGCGTACCGAGCTTTTCGCCCGACAGCGGGAGCAACTGCTCCAGCACCGGCTCCTGCTTCATGGTGTTGATGAAGCGCGTGTAGGCCACGTAAACCGCGTCGAGCTCGTCGTTCTGGAACGCGTCGAGCATCACCTTGACCGGACCGATCAGCTTTTCCAGATGCGGCGTATCGCCCAGATGCACGACATGCGACACCACCTTCGCGCCCATACGCTGCATGAAGCCGAAACCCTTGTTGCCGATGCAGCAGGCACGGATCTCGGTGGCGCCAGCGGCGTCCCATTCCTTCATGGCATTCAGCGCAATACGCTGGACGTTGGTGTTGAGACCACCGCAAAGACCCTTGTCGGTGGTCACCAGGATGAGCCCCACCCGCTTGACCTGGTCCTTCTGGACCAAGAAGGGGTGCTTGTAATCGGTCACATTGGCCTGGGACAGGTTCGCGGCGAGTCGGCGGATTTTTTCGGCATAGGGACGGGCGGCACGCATCCGGTCCTGCGCTTTGCGCATTTTGGATGCGGCCACCATTTCCATGGCCTTGGTGATCTTTCGCGTGTTTTGCACGCTCTTGATCTTGGTACGGATTTCCTTACCGCTAGCCATATTCCGTCTCCGTCAGCGGCCTCAGGCCCAGCTCTTCTTGAACTCGGCGATGGCGGCGACGAGAGCCTTCTCGCCTTCTCCATCGAGTTCCTTCGTCGCTGCGATCTTGGCCACCAGGTCAGGATTCTTGGACTTCACGAACTGCTGCAGACCGGATTCGAACGCCAGCACGCGGGACACTTCGACGTCGTCGAAGTAGCCGTTGTTGACCGCGTAGAGGGTCACAGCCATGTCGGAAATGGACAACGGCGCGTACTGAGCCTGCTTCATCAGCTCGGTAACACGGCGGCCGCGCTCCAACTGCTTGCGGGTCGCATCGTCCAGGTCGGAAGCGAACTGGGCGAACGCGGCGAGTTCGCGGTACTGGGCCAAGTCGGTACGGATACCGCCGGACAGCTTCTTCACGACCTTGGTCTGGGCGGCACCGCCGACGCGGGACACCGAGATACCGGCGTTGATCGCGGGACGGATACCGGCGTTGAACAGGTCGGTTTCCAGGAAGATCTGGCCGTCGGTGATCGAGATGACGTTGGTCGGAACGAAGGCGGACACGTCGCCGGCCTGGGTTTCGATCACCGGCAGCGCGGTCAGGGAACCGGTCTTGCCCTTCACTTCGCCGTTGGTGAACTTCTCGACGTAGTCAGCGTTCACTCGCGCAGCGCGCTCGAGCAGGCGGGAGTGCAGGTAGAACACGTCACCCGGGTAGGCTTCGCGGCCCGGCGGACGGCGCAGCAGCAGGGAGATCTGGCGATACGCCCAGGCCTGCTTGGTCAGATCGTCATAGACGATCAGCGCGTCCTGACCACGGTCGCGGAAGTACTCGCCCATGGTGCAGCCGGCGTAGGCCGACAGGTACTGCATGGCGGCGGACTCGGAAGCGGTCGCGGCGACGACGATGGTGTATTCCATCGCACCGTGCTCTTCCAGCTTGCGCACCACGTTGGCAACGGTCGAAGCCTTCTGACCGATCGCCACGTAGACGCAGAACATGTCCTGGCCTTTCTGGTTGATGATGGCATCCACGGCCACGGCAGTCTTGCCGGTCTGGCGGTCGCCGATGATCAGCTCGCGCTGACCGCGGCCGATCGGCACCATGGAGTCAACCGACTTCAGACCGGTCTGCACCGGCTGCGAGACGGACTGGCGGGCGATAACGCCCGGTGCGACCTTCTCGATCTTGTCGGTGAGCTTAGCGTTGATCGGGCCCTTGCCGTCGATCGGCTGACCCAGCGCATTCACGACGCGACCGATCAGCTCGGGGCCGACGGGCACTTCGAGAATGCGGCCGGTGGCCTTGACGGTGTCGCCTTCGGTGATGTGCTCGTACTCGCCGAGCACCACCGCACCAACGGAGTCGCGCTCGAGGTTCAGCGCCAGACCGAAGGTATTGCCGGGGAACTCCAGCATTTCGCCTTGCATGACGTCGGTCAGGCCGTGGATACGGGTGATGCCGTCGGTGACGGAAACCACCGTGCCCTCGTTGCGCGACGTAGCGGCGAGCTGCAGGTTCTGAATCCGGCTCTTAATCAGATCACTGATTTCAGAGGGGTTGAGTTGCATTTTGCGATAACTCCTAGTTCTTGAGCGCAGCGGCCATGTTCGCGAGCTTGCCGCGGACCGAGGCGTCGATCACTTCGTCGCCGACGGCGATGCGGACCCCACCGATGAGCTGGGGGTCGATGCTGACAGTCACATCCAGCTGAGCGTGGAAGCGGGCTTCCAGGTCGGCCTTCAGCGCAGCCAGAGCGGCATCGTCGAGGGGGAAGGCGGAGGCGATCTGCGCCTCCAGGACACCTTCTTGTTCGTTCTTAAGCGCAACGAACAGGTCACGGATCTCGGGAAGCACCTGCAGGCGTTCGTTTTCCGCGAGGATGCGGACGAAGTTCTGCTGTTCAGCGGACAGGTTACCGGCCACGTCTTCGACCAGCTTCGTCAGCTGGTCAGTCGACAGATTGGGATCGGTAATGCAGGCCCGCATGGAAGAATCGGCCGCCACAGAGGCAAGCCGATCCAGTGCTTCCGACCAAGGCCCCAGCGCACCCGCCCCGCGAGCCAGCTCGAAGGCGGCATCGGCATAGGGACGCGCGATGGTGACGTTCTCGGCCATGACTTATTGCAGTTCCTGTTTCAGGTTGGCAAGCAGCTCGGCATGAACCTGGGCGTTGATTTCACGGCGCAGGATCTTCTCCGCACCGGCAACCGCCAGGTTGGCGACTTGGTCGCGCAGGGCTTCCTTGGCACGCTGGGCGGCGGCGCCGGCTTCGGCCTCCGCGGCTTCACGCGCTTGGCTCACGATGCGGGAGGCTTCGGCACGCGCCTCGTCGATCAGCTGGCTCGCCTGCTTTTCAGCGGAGGCCCGCACATCGCCCGCGGATTCGCGGGCCTTGCGCAGTTCCTCGACGACCTTCTTCTCGGCGAGAGCCAGATCGGCCTTGGCCTTGTCCGCAGCTGCCAGCCCGTCCGCGATTTTCTTCGCGCGCTCGTCGAGTGCCTTCACGATGGGCGGCCACACGAATTTCATCGTGAACCACGCCAGAATGAAGAACACAACGAGCTGGGCTATCAGGGTTGCGTTCAGATTCACTGTTCTAGGCCCTCAGTGATGTTAGAGGAACTCGAACCGATCAGAGCTGGAACGGGTTGGCGAAGGCGAACATCATCGCGATACCGACGCCGATCAGGAAGGCTGCGTCGATCAGGCCGGCCAGCAGGAACATCTTGGTTTGCAGCGCGTTCATCAGCTCGGGCTGACGAGCGGAGGCTTCGAGGTACTTGGACCCCATGATGCCGATACCGATGCAAGCACCGATGGCGCCCAGACCGATGATCAGACCAGCAGCCAGCGCAACAAAACCCAGAACGTTTTCCATGACGACTCCTTAGTTAAAGTAAAGATGGTTGAAGCTTTGAAACCAGTACTGCGAAAGCGGGATCAGTGACCTTCGTGGGCCTGACCGATGTACACCAGGGTCAGCATCATGAAGATGAAGGCCTGCAGGGTGATGATCAGGATGTGGAAGATCGCCCAGATCGAACCGGCAACGACGTGGCCGACGAAGCCGAACACGGTGGCGGTGCTGCCCAGCAGCGCGATCAGGATGAAGATCAGCTCGCCGGCGTACATGTTGCCGAACAGCCGCATGCCGTGGGACACGGTCTTGGCAACGAACTCGATGATCTGCATCGCGAAGTTGATCGGATAGAGCAGAGGATGGTTGCCGAAAGGAGCGGTGAAGAGTTCGTGCACCCAGCCACCGAAACCCTTGATCTTGACGTTGTAGTAGAGGCACAGCAGCAGCACGCCGCAGGACATACCCAGCGTGGCCGACAAGTCGGCGGTGGCGACGACGCGCTGGTAGGCGTGATGGGGATCACCGCCACCCGCCGCATAGATGCCTTCCCAGATGCGCGGCAGCAGATCCACCGGCAGCAGGTCCATCGCGTTCATCAGGAAGATCCATACGAACACGGTGAGCGCCAGCGGCGCGACGAACTTGCGGGATTCGGCGCTGTGGATGATGCCCTTGGCCTGATCGGCCACCATTTCGACCAGCAGCTCCACGAAGCCCTGGAAGCGACCCGGGACGCCGGAGGTGGCCTTGCGGGCAGCGAGCCACAGCATGAAGACGGTGATGAGGCCGATTACGATGGAATAGAACATCGAATCGAGGTTGATGACGGACCAGTCGACGATGTTCTGTTGTGCGTGGCCGGTGTTGTTGAGGTGCGTCAGGTGGTGAACGACGTACTCGGATGCGGTGGGAGCGTGCCCTTCTGTAGCCATGGTCAGGTTTTCACCAAAAATGCAAATAAATTCGCTTTGAGCGCCAGAATCAGTCCAATCAACAGAGCGCCCCAATGGACGTCCGGATACAGGACCAGAATCAACGCCAACAATCCCACTATCGAGGCAACCTTGATGAGCTCGCCTACGACGAAAGCAGCCACACTAGCCCCGGATCTTTTTGCCAGCACTTTCAGGCGAAGCGCGAAAATCCATCCCGGCAAAGTACAGGCCATGCCACCGGCGGCGGCGGATATCGCCCCGCGCAGCCCGAAAAAAAAGGCCGCAATGGCCGTTGCCAGGAGGGTCGCACCCAACTGAAGGAGTACCGCTTTCAGCATCGCAATTTCACCGGCATCAGCCGGCACTGGGTGGCCGCCGAAAAATCCCGCGCATACTAGGGGTTAACCACATCAAAGTCAAACCTGAAACCCAGGCTTTTTGGCAGTTCGGCATAGCCATTTATATGGGAGGGCCTTTGCATTTTGCGGCTCCGCACCAAAGTCGTCTGGATTGACAATGCATGCTTACCTTCATGAACATTTGGACATGAACAAGGACTATTCCCGAGCCATTCCTGAAGCATGGCAGCACATGTCCCGCGTCTTCACCGCGCTGGGCGATGAGCACCGCCAGCGCATCCTGCTGACTTTCGAGCGCGGCGAGCGACTCAACGTCAGCCAGATCGTGGCCGTATCCACACTGTCGCGCCCGGCGGTGTCCCATCATCTGAAGATCCTGCGCGAAGCCGGCGTGCTGGCCTCGGAGAAGCTCGGCAAGGAAGTCTTCTTCTGGGTAAACAAGCCTTTCCTGGCGGAAACCTTCGACAACACGCGGGCCTATCTCGAAGAGCATCTCTGACTTCGTGACTACATGTCGAAATGTCTCGACATGTAGTCACGACAAGGGCATGATGCGCGGCATTCCATCCCGCCGTGGGTTCTGCCGTCATGCTGAAAGCCGCTCTGAAATCCGCTCTCCGCCTGGTGTTCCACCTGCTTTTCCGCGTCCGCATCAAAGGTCTGCAGCATCTGCAGCCGGCCTCCCGCCTGCTGATCGTCGCCAACCATGAATCCTTCCTCGACGGCCTGCTGATCGGGCTTTTCCTGCCGCTCGATCCGGTCTTCGTCGTCCATACCGGCGTCACCCGGCGCTTCTGGCTGCGCGCGATGCTCGCGCTGGTGGACCATCTGGCGGTCGATCCGGCCAATCCGATGGCGATGAAGCGGGTGATCCGCCTGCTCGAATCCGGCCGGCCGGTGGTGATCTTCCCCGAGGGCCGCATCACCACCACCGGTAGCCTGATGAAGGTCTACGAAGGCCCGGCCTTCGTCGCCGCGCGCACCGGCGCCACCGTGTTGCCGCTGCGGGTGGAGGGCGCTGGCCGCAGCCACTTTTCTCGCGTCGCCGGGCGTCATCCGCGCCGGCTGCTGCCGCGCATCGCGCTGAACCTGCAGCCGGCCACCCGCATCGACATGCCGCCAGCCCCCACCGCGCGCCAGCGTCGCCGACTTGCCGGCGAGGCCATGCGGCGGCTGATGCAGGAGATGCTGTTCGCCTCCCGCCCCGAGCAAACGCTGTTCGAAGCCCTGCTGGACGCCGCGGCCACCCACGGACGCAGCCGGCCGGTGATCGAGGACATGAAGCAGATCGAATACAGCTACGGCGATCTGCTGAAGATGACGCTGATGCTCGGCCACCTCGCCGCCCGCCACAGCGCCCGCGGCGAACGCGTGGGCGTGCTGCTGCCCAACCTGGCACCGACGCTGGGCCTGATCTTCGGCCTCAATGCCTTCGGCCGCGTGCCGGCGATGCTGAACTACACCGCCGGCGCCGATGGCCTGCAGGCAGCATGCACCGCCGCCTGCCTGCGCACCGTCATCACCTCGCGCGCCTTCGTCACCCAGGCGCGGCTGGAGGAGAAGCTGACGGCGCTCACCGGCGTGGCGCTGATCTACCTGGAAGACCTGCGGGAAACGGTGACGCTGGGCGACAAGCTGTGGCTGGTGCTGTGGGCGCTGCGCTTCCCGCGCCTGGCCACCAGCCGGCTGTCCCCGGAAGACCCGGCGGTGGTGCTGTTCACCTCCGGCTCCGAGGGCAAACCCAAGGGCGTGGTGCTGGCCCAGCGCGCGCTGCTGGCCAACATCGCCCAGGTGCGGGCGGTGATCGACATCTCGCCGGAAGACCGCATGCTCAACGCACTGCCGCTGTTCCACTCCTTCGGCCTCACCGGCGGCGCCCTGCTGCCGGTGCTGTCGGGCGCGGACGTCTTCCTCTATCCCTCGCCGCTGCACTACCGGGTGATTCCCGAACTGGCCTATGACCGCGGCTGCACCGTGCTGCTGGGCACCGGCACCTTCCTCGGCAACTATGCGAAGTTCGCCCATCCCTACGACTTCTACCGCCTGCGCTATGTCATCGCCGGCGCCGAAAAACTGGCGGAGTCGGTGCGGGAGGCCTGGTTCGAGAAGTTCGGCATCCGCATTTTCGAAGGCTACGGCGCCACCGAGACCGCGCCGGTGCTGGCGGTCAATACGCCGATGGCCTATCGCAGCGGCACCGTCGGCCAGTTGCTGCCGGGCGTGGAGGCGCAGCTGATCCCGGTGCCGGGCATTGAGCACGGCGGCATGCTGCATGTACGCGGCCCCAACCTGATGTCCGGCTACCTGCGTTGCGAGCGGCCGGGCGAACTGCAGCCGGCCACGTCGGAACTGGGCGCCGGCTGGTACGAGACCGGCGACGTGGTGGATGTCGACGACGACGGCTTCCTGCGCATCGTCGGCCGGGTGAAGCGCTTCGCCAAGGTGGCCGGCGAGATGGTGTCGCTGGAGGTGGTGGAGAAGCTGGCGGTGCAGGCGGCGCCGCATGCCAGCCACGCCGCCACCGCGCTGGCTGATGCGGCGCGCGGCGAGAACATCATCCTGTTCTCCACCGATGCCGCGCTGAACCGGGAACAACTGCAAGGCGCCGCCCGCGCCGGCGGCTGGCCGGAGCTCGCCGTGCCGCGGCGCATCGTCACCGTGCCGGCGCTGCCGCTGCTGGGCACCGGCAAGATCGATTACGTAACCCTGAAGCAATGGGCGGAGGCGGCCTGATGGACGCGCCCCGCTCGCCGCTGCGCCGCCGGCTGCTGCTCGCCGGCGCCGGCCTCGCCCTCACCGCCGGCCTGGGCGCGGCCGTGGCCTCCCGCACCAGGCTGCTGAACAGTTGCCTGGCCGATCTGCCCGCCGATCCCGCAGTCCACGAGCTGCTCGCCGCCGCCTGGGAGGGCGTGGACGCCAGCGCCGTCTGGGACATGCATGTGCACCTCGCCGGCACCGGCGATTCCGGCCGCGGCATCGAAGTCTCCCCGGCGATGGATTCGCTGCTGCATCCCCAGCAGTACGCACAGAAGCTGTTCTACCTCAACGCCGGCTGCGTGGATCAGGCGCCCGGCCGGGTCGATGACAGCTACATCGCCCGCCTGCACAACCTCTGCCTGGCCGCGCCCGCGGGCTTCAAGCTGCTGCTGTACGCCTTCGACCGCGCTCACGATGCCGACGGCCGGCCGCTGCCGCTGGAAAGCGGCCTGCATGTGCCGGATGCCTATGCCCGCGAGGTGGCCGCCGCGCTGCCGCAGCATTTCGAGTGGGCCTGCTCCATCCACCCCTGGCGCGAGGACGCGGTCGCCGCCCTGCGCACCGCCGCGGCCCAGGGCGCCCGGGCGGTGAAGTGGCTGCCGCCGGTGATGGGCATAGACCCGGCCTCACCGCGCTGCGATGCCTTCTATGCCGAACTCGCGCGGCTGCGGCTGCCGCTGATCACCCACGTCGGCGAGGAGCGCGCGGTGCATGGCCCGGGCCGGCCGGAGTGGTCCAGCCCGCTGCGCCTGCGCCGCGCGCTGGAGCATGGCGTGCGGGTGGTGGTCGCCCACTGCGGCAGCCTGGGCAGCGACATCGATACCGACCACGGCGGCGACACCGGCCCGCGCCTGCCCACCTTCGACCTCTTCGCCCGCATGATGGACGAGCCTCAGCATGCCGGCCGGCTGTTGGGCGATATCTCCGCCATCACCCTGGCCAACCGCGAACCGGAAGTCGTCCGCAGCCTGGTGGAACGCCAGGAATGGCACGACCGCCTGCTGTTCGGCAGCGACTACCCGCTGCCCGGCATCGTGCCGCTGATCCCGCTGGAACGGCTGGTGAGCGAGCGGCTGCTGGACGCCGCCGCGGTACCGGCATTGCAACGCCTGCGCCACCACAACCCCATCCTGTTCGACTTCGCCCTCAAGCGCCGGTTACGCTCGCGCGGCCGCAGCCTTGCCACCGCGATATTCGAAACGCGCCGCCATTTCATGGATCATCTGGCCGATTCCAACCGGAGTGCCGCATGAGTCACCAGTTCGCGCTGATGCGCCAACGCCGCTTCCTGCCCTTTTTCTTCACCCAGTTCCTCGGCGCCTTCAACGACAACGTCTACAAGAATGCGTTGGTGGTGCTGCTCACCTTCCAGGCCGCGCGCTACACCACGCTGTCGCCGGGCATCCTGGTGAACCTGTGCGCCGGGCTCTTCATCCTGCCCTTCTTCCTGTTCTCCGCCACCGCCGGCCAGATCGCCGACAAGTACGAGAAGAGCCGGCTGATCCGTTTCACCAAGCTGCTGGAGATCGCCATCATGGCGCTGGCCTGCGTCGCCTTCGCGGTGGAATCGCTGGCGCTGATGCTCACCTGCCTGTTCCTCGCCGGCGCCCAGGCCTCGCTGTTCGGGCCGGTGAAATACGCCATCCTGCCGCAGCACCTGCACGAGGAAGAGTTGGTGGGCGGCAACGCGCTGGTGGAGTCCGGCACCTTCATCGCCATCCTCATCGGCACGCTGGCGGGCGGCCTGCTGGTGGCGATGGAGCACGGCACGGTGTGGGTGTCGGTGGTCGTCATGATCCTGGCGGTGCTGGGCTACCTCGCCTGCCGCGGCATCCCGGCGGCGCCCGCCGCCGCGCCGGCGCTGCGCATCAACTGGAACCCGCTGACCGAAACCTGGCGCAACCTGCGCTTCACCCGCGGCAACCGCAGCGTCTTCCTCGCCATCCTCGGCATCTCCTGGTTCTGGTTCTACGGCGCGGTCTTCCTCTCCCAGTTCCCGGCCTATGCCAAGGACGTGCTGGGCGGCGACGAGAACGCGGTGGTGACGCTGCTGGCGGTGTTCTCCATCGGCATCGGCATCGGCTCGCTGCTGTGCGAGCGGCTGTCCACTGGCCATGTGGAGATCGGCCTGGTGCCTTTCGGTTCCATCGGCCTGTCGCTGTTCGCCCTCGACCTGTGGTGGGCCAGCCCGGTATGGGCCAGCCCGGCAGGGATCAGCCCCACGGCCGCCGCCGCGCCCATCGCCGAACTGCTGGCCCGCGCCGGCACCTGGCGGGTGTTGTTCGACCTGCTTGCCATCGGCATCTTCGGCGGCTTCTACATCGTGCCGCTGTATGCGCTGATCCAGAGCCGCAGCGAGCCGGAGCACCGCTCCCGCATCATCGCCGGCAACAACATCCTCAACGCCCTGTTCATGGTGGTGGCCGCCGGCATGGGCGCCGGCCTGCTCGCCGCCGGGCTGAACGTACCGCAGCTCTTCCTCGTCACCGGCCTGCTCAACGTCGCGGTGGCTGTCTATATCTACACCCTGGTGCCGGAGTTCCTGCTGCGCTTCCTGGTCTGGCTGCTGGTGCACAGCATCTACCGGCTGCGAGTGCAGGGCATGCACCATGTACCGGCGAAAGGGCCGGCGGTGCTGGTGTGCAACCATGTGAGCTTCGTCGATGCGCTGGTCATCACCGCCGCCAGCCCGCGGCCCATCCGCTTCGTCATGCACCACCACATCTTCCGCTGGCCGCTGCTGCGCTTCCTGTTCCGCGAGAGCCGGGCGATTCCCATCGCCTCGCCCAAGGTCGATCCGGCGATGGCCGCCCGCGCTTTCGACGATATCGCCGCCGCGCTGGATGCCGGCGAGCTGATCGCCATCTTCCCGGAAGGCCACCTGACCGAGGACGGCGAGATCGATACCTTCCGCCCCGGCGTGCGCCGCATCCTGGAGCGCAACCCGGTGCCGGTGGTGCCGATGGCGCTGCGCGGGCTGTGGGGCAGCTTCTTCTCGCGCAAGGGCGGCAAGGCGATGACACGGCCGCTGCGCCGCGGCCTCTTCAACCGCATCGAACTGGTGTGCGGCGAAGCGCTGGCCGCCGCCGACGCCACGCCGGATGCCCTGCAACGGCGCGTCGCCGAGCTGCGCGGCGCCCAGGCCTGATCGAGGGAGAACGCCAGCGATGAAGCTGCTGCTGTGGATACTCGCCGGCGCCGCGGCCGGCTGGCTGGGCGAAGTCCCTGGCCTGCTGGCCGGCGCGCTGCTGGGCGGACTGGTCGGCAGCCTGCAACTGCGCCAGGACCGCCTCGACCAGCAGGAGAAACGCCTGTCGGCACTGGAGACGGAGCTCGTTGCGCTGCGCCGGCAGCTGCGGCAGGACATGGCGCAGCCGCAGTCCGCCCTCGTGCCGCCTCCGCTTCCATCCAAACCGGGCAATGCACCGGCACCGACAGCGGCAGAGGAAACGCTGCACTTCGACCTCGATCTGCCTGCGGCCACAAACGAAGCCACTGCACCTGCACCGGTTTCGCCGGCCACAACTCGCCCGGCACCAGCCGGCGCCGACAACAGCTTCGATCTCGACGCCCTTCATGAGCGCTTCCGCGCCTGGCTGTTCGGCGGCAACCTGATGGTGCGCGCCGGCTTGCTGGTGCTGTTTTTCGGCCTCGCCTTCCTCGCCCGCTACGCCACCGAGAACTTTCAGCTGCCGCCGGCGCTGCGGCTGGGCGGCATCGCCGGAGTCGGCCTGGTGCTGGCGGCCGTGGGCTGGCGCCTGCGCGAACGCCGCCGCGGCTACGCCCTCAGCCTGCAGGGTGGCGGCATCGCCGTGCTCTACCTGGTGAGCTTTGCCGCGCTGCGGCTGTATGGCGTGCTGGAGGCGGGGCAGGCGCTGGCGCTGATGGTGGCGCTGGTGGCCATCAGCGCCTGGCTGGCGTTGCGGCAGGATGCGCCGGTGCTCGCCATCATCGGCAGCGCCGGCGGCTTCGCCGCGCCCATCCTCACCTCCACCGGCGCCGGCAACCATGTGCAGCTGTTCGGCTACTACGCCCTGCTCAACGCCGGCATCCTGCTGCTCGCCTGGCGCCGGGCCTGGCGCGGCCTCAACCTCACCGGTGCGCTGTTCACCTTCGGCATCGGCCTTGCCTGGGGCTTCCATTACTACCAGCCGGCCCACTTCGGCTCGGTCGAGCCCTTCCTGCTGCTGTTCTGGCTGATGTATCTCGCCGCCGCCCTGGCTTATTCCTGGCGGCATGCGCCGCGGGTGGACACCCTGCTGCTGTTCGCGGTGCCGGCGGTGGCCTTCGGCCTGCAGGCGGCGCTGGTGCATGACCTGCGCTACGGCCTGGCCTGGAGCGCGGCCGCCGCCGGCGCGCTCTACCTGCTGCTCGCCGCCAGTCTGCACCGCCTTGGCCGCAGCGAACTCGGCCCGCTGCGGGACGCCCTGTTCGCCCTCGGCATCGCCTTCGCCACCCTGGCCATTCCGCTGGCGGTGAGCGGCCATTGGAGCGCCGCCGCCTGGGCGCTGGAAGGCGCGGCACTGTGGTGGGTCGGCCTGCGCCAGCGGCGCTGGCTGGCGAGCGCCGCTGGCCTGCTGCTGCAACTGGGCGCCGGCCTGATGTTCGCCGAAGCCCTGAGCCAAGACGGCGCGCTGCGCGCTTTGCCGCTGCTCAACAGCGCCTGGCTGGGCAGCAGCCTGATCGCCGCCGCCGGCCTGCTGAGCGCCTGGTTCGCCCATCGCGAAGCCCGGCGCTGCCCGCCGGCTGTTGGCCTGGGCTTGCTGGGCTGGGCGCTGCTGTGGTGGCTGGCGGGCGGCTGGGCGGAAATCGATGCCCATCTCTACACCGGCCTGCGCCCGGCCGCCCAGCTGCTGTTCTTCGCCGCCACCGCGGCCATCGCGACCTGGGCCGCCGGCCGGCTGGACTGGAGCGGATTGCGGCTGGCGGGCCTGTTGCCGCTGGCCGGCATGGTGCTGAACCTGCTGCAGGCCTGGAGCTACGGCGTGCCGCCTTCGGAACACCTGGGCTGGCTGGCCTGGCCGCTGGCGCTCACCGCCCACTATCACGCCTTGCGCGCCCTGGAGCGCGGCCCGCTCCCCACGCCGCTGCTCGGCCATCTGCATGGCGCCGGTGTGGTGCTGGTCGCGGTCGCGCTGGCGCGGGATATCGGTCTGCGGCTGCAGACGCCGGAGCTGGGCGAGGCCTGGGCACTGGCCGCACTGGCGCTGCCGGCGGCCTTGCTGCTGGGCCTGCTGGTCCGCCTGTCGCGCGGGCAGCGCTGGCCAATGCAGCAGTGGCGGCTGGCCTACCTGATCTCAGCCGGCGCGCCGCTGGCTACCGGCCTGGCGCTGTGGAGTCTCACGCTGCAGTTGCTCAGCGCCGGCGATCCTGCACCGCTGTCCTATCTGCCGCTATTGAATCCGCTGGAGCTGGTGCTGGTGGCGGCACTGGGCGCCATCTCCCTGTGGCTGCGCGCGCTGCGGCGCCAGGACTTGGTGGCGGCCACGGTGCTGGATCGCCTGCGCTGGCTGCTCGCCGCGCTGGCCTTCGTCGTCGCCAACGGGGTACTGCTGCGGGCCATGCATCAGCTGGGCGGTCTGCCCTGGGAGCCGCTTGCGCTGCTCGCCGACAGCCGCAGCCAGACTGGACTGTCGCTGTTCTGGGCGCTGCTCGGCCTGAGCCTGATGCTGCTGGCCAACCGCCGCGGCAGCCGCCTGCCCTGGCTGGCCGGCGCCGGCTTGATGGCGGCGGTGGTGGCCAAGCTTTTCCTGGTGGACATGGCGGCCAGCGGCACTCTGGAACGCATCGTCGCCTTCATCGGCGCCGGCGTGGTGTTGCTGGTGGTGGGCTACTTCTCGCCGCTGCCGCCGCGGGAGGGCGAGAAGGCCGGCGGCAAGGCGGCCGACGGTACGCCGCCGGCCTAGCTGTGGATGCGCGCTGCGGCGCGGCTCAGCGCAGGCGGCCGAGCAGGCCGTCGAGCTGGTCCAGGCTGCCGAAGCGGATGCTGACTTCGCCGGCGCCCTTCTTGTTGGCCTTGATCTGCACGGTAGCGCCCAGGGTGTCGGAGAGTTCTTCCTGCAGGCGCAGCAGGTCGCGATCCGGCGCAGCCGCGGCCTTTTTCAGGCGCGGATTCAACGTCTGCTGCACCAGGCGCTCGGTGTCGCGCACCGACAGCTGCCTGGCCGCCACCTGGTTGGCGAGCTGGATCTGGCCGGCACCATCCAGCGGCAGCATCGCGCGGGCGTGGCCCATGTCGATGTCACCTGCCATCAGCAGCTCCTGCACCGGCTGGGCGAGGTTGAGCAGGCGCAGCAGGTTGCTCGCCGCCGGGCGGGAGCGGCCGACGGCGTCGGCGGCCTGCTGGTGGGTCATGTGGAATTCGTCGATCAGGCGCTGGATGCCGGCGGCCTCTTCCAGCGGATTGAGGTCTTCGCGCTGGATGTTCTCGATCAGCGACATCGCCAGCGCGGCTTCGTCCGGAATCTCCCGCACCAGGCAGGGCACTTCCAGCAGGCCGGCGATCTGCGACGCGCGCCAGCGCCGTTCGCCGGCGATGATCTCGTAGCGTGGCTGGCCGTCCTGCGGTTCGATCGGCCGCACCAGGATGGGCTGCATCACGCCCTGGGCCTTGATGGAGGCGGCCAGCTCTTCCAGCGAGCCGGGATCCATGCGGGTACGCGGCTGGTACTTGCCCGGCTGCAGGGCGTCGGCAGGCAGCGTCTGCAGCTCGCCCTTCTCGGCTTCGTCGTCGCGGTTGGCGGCCAGCAGGGCATCCAGGCCGCGGCCCAGGCCTTTGAGTTTGGGTGGAGTCATGGCTTCATTCTTCGGGCCGAAGGGCCCGGATACGGGTTAGGACGCGCATCAGCCCCGCCTTGAGCGAGGGCAGGTCGCTGACGATGGTTTGCCACAGGCGCGCCGGCTGGATGGAGGCGTAACCGTGGATCAGGCGGTTGCGGTGATCGATGACGATGCGCCACGGCACTTCCGGGCTGGCGTCGCGCAGCGCCTGAGGCATCTGGGCGGCGGCCTCGCCAAGGATCTCGAAACTGCGTTCCACCGCGCGCCGGGTCCGCAGATCGCCGAGAAAGACCTCCCGTCCCTCCGCGACGAAACGCTCGATCTCGTCCACCGCGCCCAGCATGTCGATCAACAGCGGTTCCGGGTCGCGCGGCTGGGTCACAAGGTCCTCGCTTCCGCCAGCACCCGGCTGCGCAGCGCCGGATGCAGCTCGTCTTCGAGCACCAGATCGATGCGCCGGGCCAGCAGGTCGGCCAGCGCTTCGTTCAAGCGCACCACTTCGAAAGAGGACACGTCGCCCGGCATCTGCACCAGCAGATCGACATCGCTCCCCTCCGCCTCCTCCCCCCGCGCCACCGAGCCGAACACCCGCGGATTGGCCGCGCGGTGGCGGGCGAGGCAGGCGAGCACTTCCTCGCGGCGGGCGATCAGTTCGTCGAGCAGGCGGCCCATGGTCGGCGTCCTCAGAGGGTCTTGACCCGCTCTATCATCTCGGCGGCGAAGGCCATGTAGGACTGCGCGCCCTTGGACGCGCGGTCGAACACCACGCCGGGCATGCCGTGGCTGGGCGCTTCGGCCAAGCGCACGTTGCGCGGCACGATGGCGCTGAACACCTTGTCGCCGAAATGATCCTCGAGCTGGGCGGAAACCTGCTGCTGCAGGGTGACGCGCGGATCGAACATCACCCGCAGCAGGCCGATGATCTTGAGGTCGCGGTTGAGGTTGGCGTGCACCTTCTTGATGGTGTTCACCAAGTCGGACAAGCCTTCCAGCGCGAAGTACTCGCACTGCATCGGGATGATGACGCCGTGGGCGGCGCACAGGCCGTTCAGCGTCAGCATGGAGAGCGAGGGCGGGCAGTCGATCAGCACGAAGTCGTAATCGGCGTCGTGCTCCTTCAGGGCGTTGCGCAGGCGCTTCTCGCGCTGGTCGAGATCGACCAGCTCCACTTCGGCGCCGGCGAGGTCGCGGTTGGCGGGCAGCACGTCGTAGCCGCCGGTGGGCGACACCACCTTGGCTTCGCCCAGCGCGGCGAGGCCGACCAGCAGGTGATACACCGACTGCTGCAGGCCGCGTTTGTCCACCCCGCTGCCCATGGTGGCGTTGCCCTGCGGGTCCAGATCCACCAGCAGGGTGCGCTGGCCGGCCTGGTGCAGGGCGGCGGCGAGATTGACGCAGGTGGTGGTCTTGCCCACCCCGCCTTTCTGGTTGGCGACACAGAAGATACGGGCCATGGTCCGGGTGCTATGCAGTTTGCTTCGGGAGATCGCGCCGGCGGCGCGACTCCGGGAGTTTAGTCGATCGGCGGCGCATCACGTGCGCACGAGGACGAGCAGATGGCGCTCGGCATCCAGGCCGGGCACCGCCAGCGCATGCATGGCCTGCAGCGCCCAGCCGGCGGGCAGCGCGCCCAGTTCCTCGTCCGGCCGCAGGCCCTTCATCGCGTACAACGCGCCGCCGTCGGCCACCAGATGGCCGGCAAGCCGGACGAAATCGCCCAGGCTGGAGAAGGCGCGGGAGATCACGCCATCGAAGGGCTGCTCCGGCTGCAGGTTCTCCACCCGGACGTTGATCGGCTGGAAGTTGCCCAGCCCGAGCTCAATCTTCGCCTGCTGCTGGAAGCTGGCCTTCTTGTTGACCGTTTCCACCGAGCTCACCGCCAGTTCCGGCCGCAGGATGGCGAGCGGAATGCCGGGCAGGCCGCCGCCGGAGCCGATGTCGGCCAGGCGCTGCACCTTGCCCAGCCAGGGCGCCACCGCCAGCGAATCCAGCAGGTGATGGGTGACCACTTCCTGCGGGCTGCGGATGGCGGTGAGGTTGTACACCCGGTTCCACTTCAGCAGCAGTTCGCCGTAGGTGAGCAGGCGGGCACGGGTGGCGTCGGCCACGTCCAGGCCGAGCGCGGCCAAGCCTTCGGCCAGCTGGCCGGCGTAGGGGGCGAGCGCGCTCAAGCCGGTTTCTTCCCGAAGTCTGCCTCGCGGCGTGTTACGGAAATGCGCGCCAGCCTCATGCCGACCTCCGCGCTTCGCCCGCCAGATCGCGGCGCTTGAGCCACACCAGCAGCAGCGAGATGGCCGCCGGCGTCACGCCCTGCACGCGGCCGGCCTGGCCTATGGTCTCCGGCTTGGCGAGGTTGAGCTTCTGCTGCACTTCCTTGGACAGGCCGCGCACCTCGGCGTAATCCAGATCGGCCGGCAGGCGGGTGGATTCGGCCTGCAGCTGCTTGGCGACTTCATCCTGCTGGCGGTCGATGTAGCCCTGGTACTTGGCGGCGATCTCCAGCTGCTCCACCACCTGCGGATCGGTTTCCGGGCCTTCCGGCGCGCCGGGCAGGCTCATCAGGCCGGCATAGCTGGTTTCCGGCCGGCGCAGCAGTTCGAAGTAGCGGTATTCGCGTTCCAGCGTCTTGCCCAGCACCCGCTCCTGCTCTTCCGCCGGAATGTGCTCCGGCCGCGCCCAGCTCGCCTTCAGGCGGGTAGTTTCACGCTCGATGGCTTCGCGTTTGGCGCAGAAGGCGGCCCAGCGCACATCGTCCACCAGGCCCAGCTCGCGGCCCTTCTCGGTGAGACGCAGGTCGGCGTTGTCCTCGCGCAGTTGCAGGCGGTACTCGGCGCGAGAGGTGAACATGCGGTAGGGGTCGGACACGCCGCGGGTGACGAGGTCGTCCACCATCACGCCGAGGTAGGCCTCGTCGCGGCGCGGACACCAGGCTTCGCGGCCCTGCACCTGCAGCGCGGCGTTGGCGCCGGCGAGCAGGCCCTGCGCGGCGGCTTCCTCGTAGCCGGTGGTGCCGTTGATCTGGCCGGCGAAGAACAGCCCGGCGATGGACTTGGTTTCCAGCGAGGACTTGAGGTTGCGCGGATCGAAGAAGTCGTACTCGATGGCATAGCCGGGGCGCAGGATGTGGGTGTTCTCCAGGCCGCGGATGGAGCGCACGATCTCCAGCTGCACGTCGAAGGGCAGCGAGGTGGAGATACCGTTGGGGTAGATCTCGTGCGTCGCCAGGCCTTCCGGCTCGAGGAAGACGTGGTGACTGTCCTTGTCGGCGAAGCGGTGGATCTTGTCCTCGATCGACGGACAGTAGCGCGGGCCGACGCCTTCGATCACGCCGGAGTACATCGGCGAGCGGTCGAGGTTGGCGCGGATCACGTCATGGGTGCGCGCATTGGTTTCGGTCATCCAGCACGGCAGCTGCGCCGGGTGCTGGCTGGCATGGCCGAGGAAACTGAACACCGGCACCGGGTCGTCGCCCGGCTGCACCGTCATCACCGAGAAGTCGATGGTGCGCGCGTCCAGCCGCGGCGGCGTGCCGGTCTTGAGCCGGCCCTGCGGCAGCTTGAGTTCCTTCAGCCGCTGGCCCAGCGAGATGGCTGGCGGATCGCCGGCGCGGCCGGCGGAGTAGTTTTCCAGGCCGACGTGGATCAGGCCGTTGAGGAAGGTGCCGGCGGTCAGCACCACCGCCGGCGCCTCGAAGCGCAGGCCGATCTGGGTGACCACGCCGGTAACTCGGTCGCCGACCACCATGAGGTCGTCCACCGCCTGCTGGAACAGCCACAAGTTGGCCTGGTTCTCCAGGCGCTTGCGGATGGCCGCCTTGTACAGCACGCGGTCGGCCTGGGCGCGGGTGGCGCGCACCGCCGGGCCCTTGGAGGCGTTGAGGATGCGGAACTGGATGCCGCCCTCGTCGGTGGCCGCTGCCATCGCACCGCCCAGCGCATCGACTTCCTTGACCAGGTGGCCCTTGCCGATACCGCCGATGGAGGGGTTGCAGCTCATCTGTCCCAGGGTTTCGATGTTGTGGCTGAGCAGCAGGGTGCGGCAGCCCATGCGCGCGGCGGCGAGGGCAGCCTCGGTGCCGGCGTGGCCGCCGCCGACCACGATGACGTCGAAACGGGTGGGATAGAGCATGACGCGCTCCGTGCTGCTAAACGTTGGGAAGGGCGGGGATTCTACGCCCTTGCGCCGCGCCCGGCCAGCGTGTCACGCATTTGTTTCACGGAATAGTCACGCTGAAACATAAACTTATCTTTGCAGCATGGCCTCAGGACGAGGCGGGAGGAAGACCGGGCGGCAGCGGCGTTTGCGGACTGGCGCCGCCCGATCCAGAGGTGGAGCCGCGACCGGCGCGCCAGGGCAGCGCTCCAGCCGCGGCAGCCCCGCGCATCAGGGCATCTTGCACTCGGGCGCGTAGGCGTCCTGGTGGTTCTCCAGCACGGTGCCGATCAGCTTGTTGGTGTAGCGGCCGTCGGCATCCTTGTAGACCACCCGTTGGTAATAGTTCTGGATGGGGAAGTTGTTCGGCCCGAACTTGTAACGGCCGCGCACCGACTCGTAATCCGCCTGGCGCAGGGCGGCGACCAGCTTGTCGCGATCGGCCACGCCACCGGCGATGCGCACCGCGGCGTCCATCGCCAGGATGGTGTCGTAGGCCTGGGCGGCGTAGAGCGAGGGATAGCGGCCGTCGTACTTCTTGCGATAAGCCTTCACGAACTCGACATTGCCCGGCGCGGTGAGGTCGTTGGCCCACTGGGTGGTGCTGCTCATGCCGGCCATGACGCCGCCCACCGCGTCCACGATGTCCTGGTCCACCGCGCCACCGGACACCAGCGGCACGCTATCCAAGCCGGCGGCGGCGTATTGCTTGATGAAGTTGATGCCCATCGCGCCCGGCAGGAAGAAATACACCGCGCCCGGCTTGGTCGAGCGGATCTGGGCGATCTCGGCGGCGTAGTCGATCTGGCCGACCTTGGTGTAGATCTCGCTGGCGACCTCGCCCTTGTAGGTACGCTTGAAACCACCGAGGTGGTCCTTGCCCGCAGGGTAGTTGGGCGCGATCAGCACCACGTTCTTGTAGCCCTTCTCGTTCACCAGCACGCCGGCGGCTTCGTCATGGTTGTCGTTCTGGTACTGGCCGAAGAAGTAGGGGCTGCACTGCTTGCCGGCGAACTGGCTGGGGCCGGGATTGCTGGAAATGAAGGGCACCTTGGCGGCGAACAGCGCCGGCCCCACCGCCAGCGCGGTATTGGAGGCGATAGGGCCGGTGAAGAAGTCGATCTTGTCGCGCTGCAGGTAGCGGGTCACCAACTGGGTGGCCTGTTCCGGATTGCCGCCGAAATCGGTCTTGAGGAACTCGGCCGGCTGGCCGCCGAGCTTGCCGCCCAGTTTCTCGATGGCGAGGTCGAAGCCGTTGGCGGCATCGGCGCCCAGCGCGGCGAAGGGGCCGGAGATGTCGAGCGCGATGCCGACCTTGATCGGGCCGGCGGCCTGCGCGGCCGACATGGCGCACAGCGCGCCGATGACGCAGAGAACGGTCTTACCTCGAGTGAACATGACGAGCTCCCAGTGGTTGGCGCGCATCCCGCGAAAGGCCGCGCGCGTCGTTCGCCGGCCAGGCCGGCAGGGCTTAGGACAGGGATGGAAGGGTGCCGCCACCGGCCCCGTTCCGCATGCGAAGCAGCGGCCTCGCTGGACAGCGGAATATTCCGTTGCGGTACGCATACAACCGCACTTTTCCCCCCTTCGGCAAGCAGGTGCCGATGACTGCCGGGCCATGTATTCCCGATTTTTATAACTAAGGTATGAGTTCGCCGCCGCCCGCCCGCCTTTGCGCTTACCCGGGCATCGTTTATCGTGGCCGCCCATGGAGCACTCCAAACTTTCCCTCGCCCGCCGGCTGAAGCTGCAGCAACTGGCCATCTTCGACCAGGTGGTGGAAAGCGGCTCCATCCTCGCCGCGTCGAAGGCGCTGTTCATGACGCAGCCGGCGGTGAGCAAGTCCATTCACGAGCTGGAGAACCACTTCGGTCAGCCCTTGTTCGTACGCAGCAAGCGCGGCGTGCGCCTGACCGACTTCGGCCAGTTGCTGCGCCGCCATTGCATCGCGCTGATGACCGATCTGCGCTACCTGGCCGACGACCTCAACGCCTGGAGCAGCGGCGTTTCCGGGCAGGTCATCGTCGGCACGCTGATCTCCGCCTCGGCGCGGCTGCTGCCCAAGGCGGTGGTGCGGCTGCGGGAGATGGCGCCCAACGTGGTGGTGGACGTGCGGGTGGGTTCCAACGACGTGATGTTCCCGGAGCTGGCGCGCGGTCAGCTCGACGTGGTGGTCGGCCTGCTGCCCGCCAGCAGCAGCGACCCGGCCTTCCAGCATGTGCCGCTGTACCAGGAGCGGTTGTGCGCCGTGGTCGGCCGCCGCCATCCGCTGGCCACCGAATCCACGGTGGAGCCACGCCAGCTGGCGGAGCTGGACTGGATACTGCCGACGCCGGAATCCCAGGCGATGCGCTCGGCCGAGCAGTTCTTCGAGCGCCTGGGCATGGGCATGCCGCGGCGGGTGGTGGAGTCGGTATCCATCACCACCAACATCGGCCTGCTGCTGGAGTCCGACATGGTGGCACTGATGCCCTTCACCGCCGCCGAGCAATTCGTCCACCAGGGCACCCTCAGCGTACTGCCGCTGCGCATACAGACCAGCTTCGGCGCCGTCGGCTACACCCTGGCGCTGGGCCGCACGCCCACGCCGGCGGTGGAGCGGCTGCTGATGGCGCTGCGCGAGGTCAGCGAGGATTTCCCCGCCGGCGAGGGGTGAAACCCCAGGCGGCGGCAGACATCAATCCATTCCCTTCGGTTATACATAGCCCCGCTTCTTTCATTATTCAAAAGGCATTGAGCTCCATATAGTCCGGGCTGAACACGTGTCGCGCCCCCGCGCGGCCGGGAGACAGCCTTGCCCATCCCCCACCGCCAGCCTTCCCGGCCGGCGTCGATCTGCCTTTCCCCCGCCGTGGCCACAGTCCCGCGCGGTGACCGCGCCTCGCCCGTGTGCCAAGGCAAGCCGGGGGCGATCACCGGATATGTCCGCGCCAGCCGTCGCCCCCTGCCCCTTCCGGGCGGCCACCCCCGGAATTGCGGCAGCCAAGCCGAGGTGGCTGGCGGCGGCCACTGAGCCGGCCGTCCCTGCGGAAACTCCATCCCATGTCCTCCATCATTTCCCGGTTGCGCTGCGCGGTATTGGGCGCCGGCCTGGCCGGCACCGACCTGCTGTACAAGCTGAACCGCTCCGTCCATCTCGACGCGCGCTGGATGATAGACATCCACCCCACCGCCGCCGGCCTGGCCCAGGCGCGGGAATTCGGCCTGCGCACCGTGGCCGGCACCCTGGCCGACGCCCTGCCGCAGCTAATCGAGGACAGGGTGCGACTGGTGTTCGACGCCAGCGGCGGCGCCCGCCACCCGGAGCATGCCCAGCAGCTGGAGCAGGCGGGCATCCGCGTCATCGACCTCACCCCCGCCGCCAACGGCCCGTTGTGCATGCCGGCGGCCAACCTGGAACAGGTGCTGCGCACCGCGCCGCGCAGCATCTGCCTGGTGGGCGGCGGCGCCCAGGCAGTGGTGCCGCTGGTGCGCGCCATGACCAACATCCAGCCGCTGGCCTATGGCGAAGTGGCCGTCACCGCCCCGGCCACCACCTGCGGCCCGGCCTGTCTGGGCAATGTGGACGAGATGACCCACCACACCGCGCGGGCGATGGAGCGCGTCGGCGGCGCCCGCCAGGGCAAGGCCATCCTGCTGTTCAGCCCCGGCCAGCCGCAGCCGCTGCGCGCCAGCCTGCGCTGCCTCACCGAAGATCTGGCGGAAGAAACCGCGCTGTTCACCGCCGTAAAGGCGGTCGTCTCCCGACTGCAGCGCGAGTTGCCCGGCTATCGCCTCGCCCGCGCTCCGCGCTTCCAGGCGCGGCAAGTGGACCTGGAAGTGGAGATCGAAGGCCTGGGCGACAGCATGCCGCCCTACGCCGCCAACCTCGATCTGCTCAGCCTGGCCGCCCTGCGCTGCGGCGAGGCCCTGGCCGGCGCGCGGAGCTGAACATGGAGCCTCCCTGTACCGGCTCCGCCCATCGTCGCGCCCTAAGCGCCACAACGCCCCATCGCGGGCATGACACCGCCCGGTTTCACCCCAGAAATGCCCGCCGTTCCTCCATCCGACCGCTTCCCCATCCGCCCGCTGCTGACCAAAATCAAGGCGATGGCCCGGATGCGGGTTGATGCTGCGCGCTGATTCCGTTAAACCGGCGTCATCCCGTTCGTCGATCCCGAGGAGTTCCGCGATGTTCAAGTACGGCAATCCGCTCAATTTCCAGCGCTGGCTCAACGACAATCAGCATCTGCTGAAGCCGCCGGTGGGCAACCAGCAGATCTGGGCCGATGGCGACTTCATGGTCACCGTGGTCGGCGGCCCCAACCAGCGCACCGATTTCCACGACGATCCGGTGGAAGAGTTCTTCTACCAGTTCAAGGGCAACGCCTACCTGCTGATCTGGGACCGCGGCCGTTACGAGCGGGTGGAACTCAAGGAAGGCGACATGTGGCTGATGGCGCCCCATGTCATCCACTCCCCACAGCGCCCGGAAGCCGGCAGCCTGTGCCTGGTCATCGAGCGCAAGCGCCCGCAGGGCGAGCATGACGCACTGCAGTGGAGCTGCGCCGCCTGCGGCACCCTGGTCAAGCGCTACGAGATGCAGCTGGAAAGCCTGGTGGCCGACCTGCCGCCGGTCTACGAGCGCTTCTACGCCACCAGCGAAGCCGAGCGCACCTGCCGGGAATGCGGCCAGGTGCACCCGGGCCGCGCCTACCAGACCTGGCATGAACGCCTGAAGCTCCAGACCCCCAACTGATATGGAAGAGAACTGCCGATGACGACGGAGATCTCCCAGAAGATCCCGCGGAAGGTGGACATGCATGCCCACTTCTTCCCGCCCATCACCAGAGAAGAAGCCGCCAGCCTGAGCCCGGACGACACCGCCTGGCTCAGGGTGGACGGCGACGGCCGCGCCGGCATGATCATGCGTGGCGACCATGCCTTCCGCCCGGTCGTGCCCTCGCTGTGGAGCGCCCATGCGCGCGTGGCCGAACTGGACGAGCAGGGGCTGGACATCCAGCTCGTCTGCGCCACCCCGGTGATGTTCAGCTACGCCGCGCCGCCGGTGAAGGCCGCCGCCTGGGCGCGACGCATGAACGACTACGCCCTCGCCTTCTGCGCCGAGCACCCGGAGCGCCTGAAGCCCCTCGCCCAGGTACCGCTGCAGGACATCGACCTCGCCTGCGCCGAAGCCAGCCGCGCCCGCGCCGCCGGCTGCGTCGGCGTGCAGATCGGCAACCACCTGGGCGACCGCGACCTGGACGACGCCGGCCTGGTGCGCTTCCTCGTCCATTGCGCCGACAACGACATCCCGGTGCTGGTCCATCCCTGGGACATGATGGGCGGCGAGCGCATGAAGAAATGGATGCTGCCCTGGCTGGTGGCGATGCCGGCGGAAACCCAGCTCGGCATCCTGTCACTGATCCTCTCCGGCGCCTTCGAGCTCATTCCGCGCTCGCTCAAGCTGTGCTTCGCCCACGGCGGCGGCGCCTTCGCCTTCCTGCTCGGCCGGGTGGACAACGCCTGGAGGAACCGCGACATCGTGCGCCAGGACTGTCCGCGCCCGCCGTCGGAATACGTGGACCGCTTTCATGTAGACAGCGCGGTGTTCGACCCCGGCGCACTGCGCCTGCTGGTGGAGGTGATGGGCGCCGGGCATGTCATGCTGGGCTCGGACCACCCCTTTCCGCTGGGCGAGACCCGCATCGGCACGCTGGTGCAGGAAGCCGGCTTCCTCGACACCGCCGAGCGCGAGGCCATCCTCGCCGGCAACGCCACGCGCTTCTTCGGGCTTTGATGGACACGGGGCGTCAGCCCCAACCGCCCGAGCGCAAGAACCGATGAAAAGCCGGCCGCGATTCCTGCGCGCCGGCCTCGCTGCTTCCAGCCCCTGTATTCAGCCCTCCAGCAGCACCGCCGTCAGCCTGTCCATGTTCTGCTCGTTGGCACCGCGGACGTCGGCACGGGTCTTGGCGTCGTCGAAGCGCATCAGCCAGCGCAGCAGCGTGCCCTGCGCCCTGTCCTCGAACAGCATGGTCATGCGGAAGAAGGGCGGGCAGCGGTGCTCCATCACCAGCCGCCGCGCCGGCTCGACTTCGATGAATACCGAATGGTTGGGGTAATCGGTGCCGTCCGGGCCGTGCATGGTGAAGCGCCATTCGCCGCCGGGCTTCAGCTCGAAGCGCTCGAAGGTGTTGGTGAAACCGTTCGGCCCCCACCAGCGCGCCAGCCGGGCCGGATCGCGGAAAGCCTCGAACACCGCCGCCGGCGGGGCCGGCAGCAGGCGTTCGGTGTAGAGGCTGCAATCGTCCGCCTGCAGTTCGGCCGCCATCGCCGCCGCCTTCATTCCGGTTCGCTGCCGGAGATCACCATCCAGCCCACGCCATAGCGGTCGGCCACCATGCCGAAGCTGGAGGCGAAGAAGGTCTTGCCCAGCGGCATCTGCACCTGACCACCATCCGCCAGGGCCTGGAACAGGCGGCCGGCTTCGGCATCGTCGGCGGCGGTGATGCACAGCGAGAAGCCCTGGAAAGCCGGCCTGCTGCCGCACATGCCGTCGGACGCCATGAGCTGGGTGTCGCCGACGCGGAAGCTGCAGTGCATGACCTTGTCCGCGCCGCCGGGCGGGATGGAGCCGGGGTCGGGGCTGTCCTTGAAGCGCATCATCGCTTCCACCTCGGCGTCCAGCGCTTTGGCGTAGAAGGCCATGGCCTCTTCGCAGCGGCCGTCGAAGAAGAGATAGGGCTGAACGTGCATGGTCGGTCTTCTGTAGCCGGGTGGGGCGCGCCGCTCAGGGCGCGAGGTCGAACAAGGCTTTGTTGGTCTGTGGATCGAAGGGCGCGGAGAAGTGTTCATGCACCACCCGCCAGCCTGCCGCCCGCTTCTTCAGGCAGACGGTGACGCGCATCCACGACGCCTGTTCGACGCCCTTGTCATCCACCGCGCCGCAGCGCAGCAGGTAGAAGGCGAAGGCGACATCCGCACTGGCCTCCACCTTCAGTTCGCCCATCTGGAACAGCACCGGGCCGGGGCACATCTCGATGCAGGCTTTCCAGTGCTTGCGGTAGGCCTCGGCGCCGACGAAGCGCAGCGCCAGCACGGCGTCGTAGGCGACGATGTCGTCGGCGTAGCAGCTGAAGATGCCGTCGAGGTCCGACTGGCGCGCGGCGGCCAGCCAGCGCTCCAGCACTTCGCGCACCGCGGCTTGGTCGGGATTTCCGGAATGGATCTTGTCGTTCACGTTGCGTCTCCTCGCTGGGGAACAGGGATGGGACAAGGGATGCCCATCACACCTGCAGGGTACGAACCGGCCGCACTTCCACGCAGCCGACGCGGACGGCGGGGATGTTCCCTGCCACCTGCAGCGCCTCGTTCATGTCGCGCGCCTCGATCAGGTAAAAGCCGGCCAATTGCTCCTTGGTCTCGGCGAAAGGACCGTCCACCACGCTCATCTGCCCGCCGCGCATGCGCACCGTGGCAGCGGTGGCCACCGGCTGCAGCGCCTCGGCGGCCAGCATGCGGCCGCTCTCGGCCACGCTGTCGGCATAGGCCTGGCATTCCACGTCTTCCGGGCTGTCGGGCAGGCTGTGGATCAGTTTTTCGTCGCTATAGACGAGGCAGAGGTACTTCATGGTTTTCCTCCTTGGGGTCGCTGGATAACCTTAGTCGTGCGGGCAAGGCGGATTTCGACAACCGTTCGTCGGCGCTGCGTTTCTTCTGCGACGCCTTCCCGGTGTAGCCCATGCCGGCTGGCGCCGCCGAGGCGGGAAGGGATGGGCGGGATGCTTGCCGCCGGCTTCAGGCCACGGCCATGCGGTGGGAGCTGGGCCGGATCGCAGCCGGCGGATGGCGCCGGCCTGGCGGCCGCGCCCTCAACCCGCGTCCAGCGCTGCCAGCCGCGCCGCGAGGAAGCGCCGTTCCGGCGCCTGGCGGCTGAGCGCCAGCGCGCGAGCGTAGGCGGCCCGCGCCTCGTCGGCGCGGCCCAGGCGGCGGCAGAGCTCAGCACGGGCGGAATGGGCAAGGCCGTAGTTCGCCAGTTTGCCGGCCGTCAGCAGGCGATCCACCAGTGCCAGGCCGGCGGCCGGGCCATCGCGCATGGCCACCGCCACCGCGCGGTTGAGCGCCACCACCGGCGATGGCGTCGTCTGCAGCAGCACATCGTAGAGGCCGACGATCTGCGCCCAGTCGGTCGCCGCCGCGTCGGCCGCTTCCGCATGCACCGCGGCGATGGCCGCCTGCAGCGCATAGGGGCCGGCCGGCCCGGCACGCAACGCGGCCTCGACCAGCGGCAGGCCTTCGGCGATCAGGCCCGCATCCCACAGGCGGCGGTCCTGCTCCTCCAGCAGGACGGGCTGGCCGTCCGCGCCGGTGCGCGCCGGCCGCCGCGACTCCCCCAGCAGCATCAGCGCCAGCAGGCCGAGTACCTCCGCCTCCGGCAGCAGTTCGGCAATCAGCCGCCCCAGGCGGATGGCCTCGGCGGAGAGGTCGGCGCGCAACAGGCTATCGCCCGAAGAGGCGAAATAGCCCTCGTTGAACACCAGGTAGACCACCCGCAGCACGCTCTCCAGCCGCGCCGGCAACTCATGGCGCTGCGGCACCGCGTAGGGGATGCGGGCTTCGCGGATACGGTTCTTGGCGCGCACGATGCGCTGCGCCAGCGTCGGCACCGCGGTGAGATAGGCGCTGGCGATGGCCTCGGTAGTGAGGCCGCAGACCTCGCGCAGCGTGAGCGCCACCTGCGCGTCCGCCGGCAGCAGCGGATGGCAGCAGGTGAAGACCAGGCGCAGGCGGTCATCCTCCAGTTCGGGCGCAGCCGCCTCCGGCGCCTCCACATCCTGTTCTATGCGCCAGGCGAGCTCCTCCAGCGAGGCGTCGAAGCGGGCACGCCGGCGCAGCTTGTCGATGGCCTTGAAGCGGCCGGCGGACACCAGCCAGGGACGGGGATGGTCCGGCACGCCCTGGCGCGGCCAGTCGTGCAGGGCGGCGACGAAGGCATCCTGCAGCGCCTCCTCCGCCAGGTCGAAGTCGCCCAGCAGGCGGATCAGCGTCGCCTTAACCCGCCGGGCCTCGGCGCGGAACACCTGGTCCACCATGGCGTGGGCAGCGGCCTGCATCTCGTCCATCGGCATACCATCTCCTGAAGGGCTGGCCGCAGGTTAGGCGGCAGCTGGCGGCCTCGCAAGCCCGCCCGGCGAACCCGGGCGCGCAAGCGCGGTCCGACCGGCGTCGCCCCCAGCGGCTATAACTTCAGCTACAGGCTGCGGCTACCAACACGACACCGGGCGCGGCCGCGCCCCCCAGCCTGTACCCGCTGCAGTATTCCTTTTCCAACCCAGCACCGGAGCACGCATGGAAACTCCCGACACCCTGCACACCTTCTGGTTCGGTTCCGATCCGGACGAAGCCACCGCCATCGCCCGTCAGTCCTCACTCTGGTTTGGCAAGCGGGCGGAAGCCGATGACACCATCCGCGAACGCTTCGGCCCGCTGCTGAACCGCGCCGCCGCCGGCGAGCTGGACCACTGGCGTGCCACCCCGCGCGGCCTGCTCGCCCTCACCCTGATCACCGACCAGTTCCCGCGCAACATCCACCGCGGCAGCCCGCGCGCCTTCGACTGCGACCCCCTCGCCCGCGCCTGGTGCCGCGAGGCCATAGAGCGCGGCGCCGATCTCTCCAGCCGGCCGGTGGAGCGCGTCTTCTTCTACCTGCCGCTGGAACACTCCGAAGAGCTCGCCGACCAGGTGGAAGCGGTGCGCCTGTTCCGCGACCTCGCCGACAGCGTGGACGTGCCACTGCGCCCGGCCTTCGACGGCTTCCTCGACTACGCCATCCGCCACCACGCGGTCATCAAGCGCTTCGGCCGCTTCCCCCACCGCAACGCCATCCTCGGCCGCACTTCCACCGCGGAAGAGCTGGCCTTCCTGGAACAGCCGGGCTCCTCCTTCTGACCTGGCCTGCCGCTGCGGCCCCCGGGGCTGCAGCGGCAGGCACCGGCCCATCGCCGAAAGCCCCGCCCTCGGCGACAATGGCGGCAATCCATGCAGGACGCCGCCATGCCCGCCGACAGCCCCTTCTACGCCCCGCAACACTTCAACGACCCCGCCGCCGCCCTCGCCCGCGTGCAGGAAATCTACGGCGCCAGCGTGCATCACCTGCGCGACTCGCTGCAGCGCTTCGTCGCCGGCGAAGACGTCGGCCGCCACGTGCGCGCCTGCTACCCCTTCGTGCGGGTGCGCACCAACACCGT
Source organism: Azoarcus sp. TTM-91 (assembly GCF_012911025.1). GTDB lineage: Bacteria > Pseudomonadota > Gammaproteobacteria > Burkholderiales > Rhodocyclaceae > Azoarcus. Next base: position 50,334 of record NZ_WUEI01000016.1, read on the forward strand.
GGCCCGCGCCGACTCCCGCCTCTCCTACGGCTTCGTCGCCGGCCCCGGCGTATATGAAACCACGCTGACCCGGCCCGACCTCTACCAGGACTACTACCGCGAGCAGTTCGAGCTGCTGCTGCAGAACCACCAGGTGGATCTCGAAGTCGGCACCAGCACCCAGCCCATCCCGGTGCACTTCTCCGTCACCGAGCACGACCACATCGAGGGCAGCCTGGACCTCGTCCGCCGCCAGCTGCTGCGCGACCGCTTCGACCTCCCCGACCTCAACGCCATGGACGACGGCATCGCCAACGGCACGCTGGACCCGCGCCCCGGCGAAGCCCACCCGCTGGCGCTGTTCACCGCGCCGCGGGTGGATTACTCCCTGCACCGCCTGCGCCACTACACCGGCACCGTGCCGGAGCACTTCCAGAACTTCGTGCTATTCACCAACTACCAGTTCTACATCGACGAATTCATCAAGCTCGGCCGCCAGTACATGGCCGATCCGAACGGCCACGACTACACCGCCTTCGTCGAGCCGGGCAACGTCGTCACCCGCCGCAGCGACCTGCCGCCGCAGCCGGGCGACGAACTCGGCGCCGCCCCGCCGCGGCTGCCGCAGATGCCCGCCTACCACCTGATGCGCGGCGACCGCGCCGGCATCACCATGGTGAACATCGGCGTCGGCCCGGCCAACGCCAAGACCATCACCGACCACATCGCGGTGCTGCGCCCACACGCCTGGATCATGCTCGGCCACTGCGCCGGCCTGCGTAATACCCAGCAGCTGGGCGACTACGTGCTCGCCCACGGCTATGTGCGCGAAGACCACGTGCTCGACGAGGAACTGCCGCTGTGGGTGCCGATTCCGCCGCTGGCGGAAGTGCAGCTGGCGCTGGAAGGCGCGGTGGCCGAAGTCACCCGCATGGAAGGCTACGAGCTGAAGCGGCTGATGCGCACCGGCACCGTCGCCACCACCGACAACCGCAACTGGGAGCTGCTGCCCTCCCACGGCATGGCCACTTCGCCGGAGCGCCGCTTCAGCCAGAGCCGCGCCATCGCGCTGGACATGGAATCCGCCACCATCGCCGCCAACGGTTTCCGCTTCCGCGTACCCTACGGCACGCTGCTGTGCGTCAGCGACAAACCGTTGCACGGCGAGATCAAGCTCCCCGGCATGGCCAACCACTTCTACCGCGAGCGGGTGGACCAGCACCTGCGCATCGGCATCCGCGCCATGGAGATGCTGCGCGACCAGGGCGTGGACCGCCTGCACAGCCGCAAGCTGCGGAGTTTCGCGGAAGTGGCGTTCCAGTAGACCTTGGCGCCATCCCGCCGGACGCAGCGCAGTTAGGCGCCGTGGCGCGCCCAGAACTCCGACGGCGTGACGATGGGGTAACGCTCGGCCAAGGCCAGCAAATCCTTGTCCCCGGTAATCAGGTAACGGGCCTGGGCCGCCAGCAGGGTTGCCAGCACAGGCTGGTCGGCCGGGTCGCGCAGCGCCTCGTCACGGACCTCGGCCGGCTCGACGATATCGGCAAGGAACACGAAGCTGTCGGCCAGATCGCGGATCTCGGCCTCGCTCAAGCTGATCCTGGGAAGCCGGGGCAGGACGCGCACCATTTCATCGAGGATGTAGCGCGACAACACCAGATCGATCCCGCCCTGCCGCCAGGCCGTGAGGATGCGGCCCGGCACGCTGGCCGGATAAGCCAGGCCCGACACCAGCACGTTGGTGTCGAGCACCACGCGCAGGCCTGCCATCAGCGGCCCTGGCGTACGTCGGCAACCAGCGCGTCTATTTCCGCCAAACCTTCGTCAGCCGGCACACCGGCATAACCGTCGGCAATCCGCTCGCTCAGGGCGTCGAAGCGCTCACGCATGCGGCGGATGCGGGCGAAGAGTTCCGCATCGACCAGCGCCGCCACCGCCTTGCCGTCCTTGCTGATGACGATGCTGTCATTGCGGTACTGCACCTGGTTCAGCATCTCACCCAGGTTCTGGCGGAAATTCACTGCGCTGACTTCGGTAATCATCTGTCGCCCCAACCATAATGATCAATATGGTCATTATTGCGCTGGACGGCAGCGAGGTCCACCGCCCTCAGTTGATCCCCGCCCGCTTGATCAGCGCCTGCAGCTCGCCGACGATGCCGCGGCGGAAGAGCAGCACGCAGAGCACGAAGATCACGCCCATGATCACCGTGACCCAGGAGCCCACCTTGTCCGCCAGCTCGCTCTGCAGGCTCACGATCACGCCGGCGCCCACCAGCGGGCCGAGGATGGTGCCCAGGCCACCGAGCAGGGTCATCAGCACCACTTCGCCGGACATGTGCCAATGCACGTCGGTGAGGGAGGCGAGCTGGAACACCAGCGTCTTGGTGGCGCCGGCCATCCCGGCGAGCGCGGCGGACAGCACGAAGGCCAGCAGCTTGTACTTGGCGACGTCGTAGCCGAGCGAGACGGCGCGCGGCTCGTTCTCCCGGATGGCCTTCAGGATCTGGCCGAAGGGGGAATGAATGGTGCGGTGGATGATGAAGAAGCCGGCGCAGAACACCGCGAACACCAGGTAGTACATGGCGATGTTGTTGCTGAGGTCGATGAGGCCGAACAGGTGGCCGCGCGGCACGCCTTGCAGGCCATCCTCGCCGCCGGTGGCTTTCCACTGCAGGGCGAAGAAGAACACCATCTGCGCCAGCGCCAGCGTGATCATGGCGAAGTAAATGCCGCTGCGGCGGATGGCGAGCACGCCGAACACCCAGCCCAGGATGGCCGCCGCCAGTGTGCCGCCGAGTATGCCCACCTCAGGCGTCACGCCAAGGTCGCGCACCAGCATGCCGCAGGCGTAGCCGGCGGTGCCGAGGAAGGCGGCGTGGCCGAAGGAGAGCAGGCCGGCGAAGCCCAGCAGCAGGTTGAAGGCGCAGGCGAACAGGCCGAAGCACAGGATCTTCATCAGGAAGGTGGGATAGACCGCGAAGGGCGCCACCAGGCCGATGATGAAGAGCGCGCCGAACAGCAGCGGAGTGGCGCGGGCGAACATGCCGTTGTTGTTGATGGTCATGGGCGGGTTCCGGGAGTGCGTGTCAGGCCGCCTTGCCGAACAGCCCGGCGGGCCGGACCAGCAGCACGATGACCATGATGAAGAAGACGACCACCGCCGAGGCGGGTGGATAGAACACCCGCGTCAGCCCCTCGATCAGGCCGAGGCCGAGGCCGGTGAGGATGGAGCCCATGATGGAGCCCATGCCGCCGATGACGACCACCGCGAACACGACGATGATGAGGTTGGAGCCCATCTGCGGATTCACCTGGTATACCGGCGCCGCCAGCACGCCGGCGAAGGCGGCCAGGGCCACGCCGTAGCCGTAGGTGAAGGTGATCAGCAGAGGCACGTTGATGCCCAGCGCCTGCACGATCTGCGGGTTCTCGGTGCCGGCGCGCAGGTAGGCGCCCAGCTTGGTCTTCTCGATCATGAACCAGGTGCCGAAGCACACCGCCAGCGCCGCCACCACCACCCAGCCGCGGTAGATGGGCATGAACATGAAGCCGAGGTTCACCCCGCCCTGCAGCAGCTCCGGCACCTCGTAGCTCTGGCCGGAGATGCCGTACTGGTCGCGGAAGATGCCTTCGAAGATCAGCGCCAGGCCGAAGGTGAGCAGCAGGCCGTAGAGGTGGTCCAGCTTGTACAGCTTGCGCAGCATGGTGCGCTCCAGCAGCACGCCCAGCGCGCCCACCAGCAGCGGCGACAGCAGCAGTGCCACCCAGTAATTCACGCCGAACTTGGTCAGCGCGATCCAGGCGACGAAAGCGCCCATCATGTACTGCGCGCCGTGGGCGAAATTGATGATGTTGAGCAGGCCGAAGATGATCGCCAGCCCCAGGCTGAGGATGGCGTAGAAGGAGCCGTTGATCAGCCCGATCAGCAACTGGCTACCGAACAGCGCGCTCGGCACTCCGAATATTTCCATGGGATGGCTCCCGCACCGGCGCCGCCACCAGCGGCGGACGCGCGGCGCGATGGGGGTTCAGCTCACTTCTTGACCAGCGGGCAACGCGATTCGGACAGCGGCTGGAAAGCCTCCGCCGCCGGAATGGTCTGGCGCACGTGGTAGTAATCCCACGGGTACTTGGACTCTTCCGGCTTCTTCACCTGCACCAGGTACATGTCGTGGACCATGCGGCCGTCGTCGCGGATCTGGCCGTTCTTGGCGAAGAAGTCGTTCACCGGCGTCTTCTTCATCTGCGCCATCACCTTTTGCGCCTCATCCGTGCCGGCCGCCTTCACCGCCTTCAGGTAGTGCAGCACCGAGGAATACTGGCCGGCCTGCACCATGGTGGGCATGCGCTTCTGCTTGTCGAAGAAGCGCTTGGACCAGGCGCGGGTCTCGTCATTGAGATCCCAATAGAAACCGGTGGTCAGGTACATGCTCTGCGCGTTCTTCAGGCCCAGGGAATGCACGTCGGAAATGAACATCAGCAGGCCGGCGAGCTGCTGCTTGGGCGTGATGCCGAATTCGGCCGCCTGCTTGATGGCGTTGGTGGTGTCGGCGCCGGCGTTGGCGAGGCCGATGATCTGCGCGCCCGAGGCCTGCGCCTGCAACAGGAAGGAGGAGAAGTCCGAGGCCGGGAAGGGGTGGCGCACCGAGCCCACCACCTTGCCGCCGCTGGCCGTCACCACCGCCGACGAATCCTTCTCCAGCGAGTGGCCGAAGGCGTAGTCGGCGGTGAGGAAGAACCAGGTCTTGCCGCCCTGCTTGGTCACCGCCCGCGCGGTGCCATTGGCCATCGCGTAGGTGTCGTAGGTGTAATGCACGGTGAGGTCGTTGCACTGCTCGTTGGTGATGGCGGTGGAGCCGGGGCCGCTCATCAGCGTGACCCGGTTCATCTCCTTCGCCACCTTCATCACCGCCAACGCGGTGGAGGTGGTGACCAGCTCGGTGGCAACGTCCACCCCCTCGCGCTCGAACCACTCGCGCGCCTTGTTGGAGGCGATGTCGGCCTTGTTCTGGTGGTCGGCGGAGATCATCTCCACCTTGAAGGCCGGCTTCTCCTGGGCGACGAAATCATCGATCGCCATCTGGGTGGCGACCACCGTGCCCTGGCCGGCGAGGTCGGAATAGGTGCCCGACATGTCGGTGAGCACCCCGACCTTCACCACGTTGCCGGAAATCTGCGCCTGGGCGGCGCCGGCCACCAGGGCCAGGGCCGCGGCGCAAGCGGCGGTAAGCAGTTTCTTGTGCATTTCGTCTCCTCCGTTCCTTCTTGTGATGGCGCGTGGATCAGACTCCAAGCGTCTGGTGCAGCCAGTCCATCCTGCCCGCCAGCTCGGCCTGCGGAATGGTGGCAATGATCTCGCCGTGCTCCAGCACGTAATGGCGGTCGGCGAGCGGCGCGGCGAAGCGGAAGTTCTGTTCCACCAGCACGATGGTGAAACCGCGCGCCTTCAGTTCGGTGATGACCTCGCCCAGCTTGCGCACGATGACCGGCGCCAGCCCCTCGGTGATCTCGTCCAGAAGCAGCAGCTTGGCGCCGGTACGCAGCACCCGCGCCATCGCCAGCATCTGCTGTTCGCCGCCGGAGAGCTTGGTGCCCGGGCTGTTGCGGCGTTCCTTGAGGTTGGGGAACATGCCGTAGATCTCGTCCACGCTCATGCCGCCGCTGGCCACCGGAGGCGGCAGCATCAGGTTCTCCTCCGCCGACAGCGAGGCGAAGATGGCACGCTCCTCCGGCACATAGCCGATGCCGCGGTGCGCCATGCGGTGGGTGGCCTCGCTGATCACTTCATGGCCATTGACCATGATGGAGCCGCTGCGCCGGCCGACCAGGCCGAGGATGGACTTCAGCGTGGTCGAGCGGCCTGAGCCGTTGCGCCCCAGCAAGGTCACGCACTCGCCGCGCGCAACCTCCAGGTCGATGCCATGCAGGATGTGGGATTCGCCGTAGAAGGCGTGCAGGTCGCGCACCCGCAGCATTTCGGCGTGGGAGTTGAAGGCGCTGGTCATGGGCGGCGGCCGCAGTCAGTGGTGGGCATCGTTGATGTCGGCCGAGCCGACGTAGGCTTCCAGCACGCGCGGATCGCGCGACACTTCCTCGTAACTGCCCTCGGCCAGCACGCTGCCGCGCGTCAGCACGGTGATGCGGTCGCACAGGTTGGCCACCACCGAGAGGTTGTGCTCCACCATCAGGATGGTGCGGCCCTCGGAGACCTTGCGGATCAGCGCCACCACCCGCTCGATGTCCTCATGGCCCATGCCCTGGGTGGGCTCGTCCAGCAGCATCATCGTCGGCTCCAGCGCCAGCGTGGTCGCGATCTCCAGCGCACGCTTGCGGCCGTAGGGCATCTCGCCGGTGATGGTGTCGGCGAAGCGACCCAGATCCACCGACTCCAGTAGTTCCATCGCCTTGCCGTTGAGCGCATCCAGCGATTTCTCCGAGCGCCAGAAATGGAAGCCGGTGCCCAGCTTGCGCTGCAGGCCGATGCGCACGTTCTCCAGCACGGTGAGGCCGGGGAAGGTGGCGGAAATCTGGAAGGAGCGGATCAGCCCGCGGCGGGCGGTGGCCGCCGGCGCCTCGGTGGTGATGTCCTGCCCCTCGAAATGGATGGTGCCGGTGGTAGGCGGCAGGAATTTGGTCAGCAGGTTGAAAACGGTGGTCTTGCCCGCGCCGTTGGGGCCGATCAAGGCGTGAATGTGGCCCCGCCTGACCTTCAGGTCCACGCCCGACACAGCGGCGAAGCCCTTGAACTCCTTGCTCAGCCCGGCGGTTTCCAGAATGAAATCGCTCATGCTCGTCCCGTTTTTTGTTGTGCGGCGGCACGGGCGCCCCTCCAGTCACCCGCTTCGCATCGTCGGTCCGAGGCTAGAAGAAAACCTTTGCCACACCATTGCGGAAATGTATCGAATGGTGCGAATGGCATGGGACTGCGGCTGCGTTCCTGGCTGAACGTTCGATACTTTCACTGCAAATGGATAGCGGAGCCAGAAGGGCTCACTGACGAAAGAGCCGGCAAAGCAACGACAATCCGATAGCCGCTTGACCACGCCCCTCATTTACGGATGCAGAAGACACGAGCAATACGCACTTGATAATTTCCAGACACGGAGACGAATGAGCAAACAATCCCACTAAAAAATGCGCATTCATTTACTAACACTAACGGGAAGGTTGGTTGCCGTACATGCGATTCTCAACCTTCGGCGACACCCGCCGTGGTCGCACGAGTTTCTGCCGAATCTTCATGTAGGGAAACCAACACAATTTTTAGCATCAAAACCCAGAATAATTACAACCAAATCAAAAATCGCTTCGAGGCATGCTTAAATCAAAAAAAATCTCCATAGTTACTCATAAAACCTCTTTCCTTGAAGTTATATCAATAACATCAATCTTTATCTCTTTGACATCCTCTTGATCAAGAATCATATTCATCAGCACTCTTGCCCCTGGCTCCGGCCATGACTCCAATGGCGAATTGGATAAATAACCAAACCCTGGCGGACCGATATTTATCAGGCTCCAGCGTTTATCCACATCGCACTGAATCTCGTCCTTCTGAAAGCCAGTGACAAAAGCGCACCTCCCTGAACGCTCCAACTCTCTCCATACCAAGTTTCCATTTTTTCCCAAGAAGATCTCGGTTATTTCTTTTTTCAGTTTCCCTACATCCAGCCCATCAAATCCATACGCCAATTTCATTGACCTTTTCAGCGCCTTGGATATTTCATCCTCTCCAAATGAAGAAAGGTCATTCCTTGCGGCCGCAGTCATGACAAATCCGTATTGGAAAATATTCAAAATCAATAATGCAGCATAAACCAAATGAGTTGTATTTTTTCGAATAGCCAAAATCATCCTCGCCCAAGAGAATAAGCGGAATATTTCAGATTATTAATTTTTCACGCTTTCAATAAGAAGGCTATCGTTAGCTCCACGCTAGCAAAAAGACGGCATATCGCTCATTCTTTCTCTTCGCAAAGTGAAATTACACTGATTGGCTTGAATGAACTTGGACTCCATTCCGAGCCGTAAAAGAAGGCCAAATTACACCCATCTGAGGACACCCTCCACCCCCAGATATTTTTCTTTTTATCAAACAATCGTGGAGAACCTCCATCCCATATTCTTTTGACATTGTTATTCATGATGATGAAAATGGATGACTCAGAAATGAGGACACCCCCTGCGGGGGTGGGAGCATAATAGTCTATATCGCCGCCATTTATGTTTTTCCACGCGGCCGGATACTCTATCTCTTCTATTTCTCCGTTAATTGACATAAGGCGAAAGGGCGTTGATTTCATTTCTCCGGACTTTTCTTCTTCTAGACTTTCGCTATTTTTCCTGTAGCTGAAGTAATTTAACTGATATTTATTTAAATATTCCAAGTAATGCTCTTTAAAAAATATAACCTCATCTGGCTTTATCCCCAAATTAATCGGGCCACGCCCATTATCAGGAAAATAAGCAGAAACCATTCCTTTTTCTATGTCAGTTTTATTTTTATAAAATACGATCGCTCCATGCCCCTCACGTAAACGGCGGATTACGAAATCATCTAGATATTTATGATCTGGCAGGCAAGTAGTCGGGTTTATTTTTTCACTCTCATTCGATACACGGGCCACACTACCGTCACTGGAAATCTTTACCAACTCGTACTGATAATCATCTTGACCTCTCTTATATGGAAGCGTCGGATGAAAAGGGGATGGTCTAATTGCCCCAATTCTTCGGCTTGAATTAAAGCACCATAAAATCCAGCCAGACGGGAGTAACCTTTGAACGCGGCCATTCTGCAAATTTAAGAGCATGCTTCTTTCGGCATTAGCCACGTTAATATCTTTGGTTTTCCCCTCTTCTGCTGCATTTACTATAAGCAAATCTCCACTTAACCATATCGCCACGAATTGCGATGGCATCGGCTTGAATGGATTCACACCCGACATGAACTGAAGCCCCGTTTCCCATACCTTATGTGGCGTATCAGAAAAATCCTTTGTGGGCTCATGAGCTGCAGCTAAAAACGGGAAAATTAATGCCGTGACAATGATTTTTCCCGTAACGATGTGTCTGAATTTGATCTTCATTTTTATCAAAAATTTGATTGATTATTTCCTGAATTCAAAAACTTAATCTCGGAGTTGAATAGCCAGCCAAATCTATTTTTTGGCAATTCCATAAGAATATATATTCCTGCTCTCTCTCTGAACACATTCCCGCACGAGCACCGTGAGAGGTAATCAGGAGGCAGCCGCCGTGGTCGCGCGAGTTTCTGCGGAATATTCATGTACGGAAACCAACGCACTTTTTAGTAGCGCTCGCGCGCACGTATTTCTTGGTGTTCCTCCCAGCTTGAGCCTCGCTCTTCTTGTACAAGCCCGAAGAGCTACTCGGCAGCCACCACCAGACCCTTTTCGTTATCAAATAGATAGCGCTTCAGCCGTTCGACGAACCACTGCAGCGCCTTGCCGTCGTTGGCGGGGTGCCAGGCGGTGCAGATGCGCTGGCGCAGGGGCGGGCTGTCGAGGGCGAGGAGCTTGAGGCTGCCGTCGGCGAGTTCGTGGCGGACGCGGTAGGCGGGCAGGTAGCCGACGCCCAGGCCCTGGCGCTGGGCTTCGATCTTGCGGTCCATGGACGGCACCACCAGGCGGGAGCGGCCGTCCAGCAGGCCGACCGAGCGCGAGGGCAGGTAGCGGGAGCTGTCCGCCACCACCACGGTGGGATAGGCCTGCACCGCCTGCACCGGCACCGGCGGCGACAGCGCGCTCAGCGGGTGGGCGGCGGCGGCGGCGAAGACGAAGTCCACCTCGCCGAGCACATGGCAGGCGAAGCCGCTGGAGGGCGGCTCGCCGACCGCGCCTATCACCAGGTCGCAACGCTTGGCGCTGAGCGCATCCCAGCTGCCACCCAGCACTTCGTCCAGCAGGCGGATTTCGGTGCGGTGGCCGGCGCGCTGGAATTCGGCCAGCAAGTCATAGATGGGCTCCACCGCCAGCACGCTGTCCACCGCGATACGCAGTTCCGCCTCCCAGCCGTCCGCCGCCGCCTTGGCCATGCGGGTGAGCTCTTCCACCGCGGTGAGGATGTGCCGCCCCTGTTCCAGCACCAGCCGCCCCACCGGCGTCAGCTCGGCCTTGCGTCGGCTGCGGTCGAACAGCGCCACGCCCAGCTCCTCTTCCAGCTTGGTGACGGTGTAGGAGATGGCGGAGGGCACGCGGAACAGCGCGTCCGCGGCGGCGGCGAAGCTGCCCTTGCGGTCTATGGCGTCGAGCACGCGCAGGGCATCCAGGGTGAGCGGTGAGTACATGGGCGACGGGGGCGGACTTGAAAGATCGGCGGCGATGAGAGAGCCACAAGTTCAAAAAGATTGATCAAATTAATTGAATATTTCGCTCAATTTTCTTCGCTATTTCTCCTGAAATCCAATCATTAAGATGGCTACATGCATCAAACGCACTGACGCAAACGAACACCAAACCCCCAAACCCAGCAAACGAAATCCAGGAGAAACACCATGAACAAGTCCCTCGCCCAACGCCTCCTTTCCTCCCGTGCCGGCGCTGCCGCCCTGGCGCTGCGGGTGCCGGTCGGCATCATCTTCATCGCCCACGGCGCGCAGAAGCTGTTCGGCCTGTTCGGCGGCTACGGCCTGGAAGGCACCGGCCAGTGGATGGAGTCCATCGGCCTCACCCCCGGCTACCTGATGGCGCTGATGGCCGGCAGCGCTGAGTTCTTCGGCGGGCTGGCGCTGCTGATCGGCCTGCTGGTGCGGCCGGCGGCGCTGTCGCTGAGCTTCGCGATGCTGGTGGCAATCTTCAGCGTGCATATCCACAACGGCCTGTTCATGAGCAACAACGGCTACGAATTCGGCCTCGCGCTACTGGCCGCCGCGGTTTCGCTGCTGTTCAGCGGTGCCGGCAGCCTGTCGCTGGACCAGGCCATCGCCCGCCGCCTCGGCGACGAGCGCTGAACCGTAAAGCACCCCCACTACAACATCCCCGACCCCAACCTCCGCAACCGCGGGAAGCCAGGATTCCCGCCCCAACCGGGAGCACGACCATGATCACCACTCGCCTCGCCCAAGACCGTGGCCACGCCAACTTCGGCTGGCTGGACAGCCACCACACCTTCTCCTTCGGCAGCTACTACGATCCCCGCCACATGGGCGTCTCGGCCCTGCGGGTGATCAACGATGACCGCGTGGTCGCCGGCGCCGGTTTCGACACCCACAGCCACCGCAACATGGAGATCATCAGCTACGTGCTGGAAGGCACCATCGAGCACAAGGACAGCACCGGCAGCCACTCGCAGCTGAAGGCGGGCGAGGTGCAGGTGATGAGCGCCGGCCGCGGCATCGCCCACAGCGAGTACAACCCCTCGGCCAAGGACGGGCTGCACTTCCTGCAGATCTGGATCGAGCCGGCGGTGGATGGCATCGCCCCCGGTTACGTGCAGCACGACTTCAGCGGCCTGCGCGGCAAGAACCTGATCGTGTCGCCGGACGGCCGGGAAGGGTCGCTCCGCATCCACCAGGACGCCAGCGTCTATCAGCTGAAGCTGGCGGCAGGCGAGGAAGCCAGCCATGAAACCACCGCCGGCCGCGGCTACTACGTTCATGTGGCGCAGGGCAGCCTGCGGGTGAACGAGGTGCTGCTGAACACCGGCGACGGCGCCGAGATCGCAGGTGAAGCGCTGATCCGCCTGCTGGCGGAAAGCGAAACGGAAGCGCTGCTGTTCGAACTGCCGTAAGCGCTTGCGGCGTGCAGGAAACCGACCGGCCCGGGGTTCGCCCCGGGCCGTTTTTTTGATTTGCGTGGCCGCGGGAGAGGGGCGGGAAACACCAGAGCGGCAGGCCCCTCCTCCGCGCTGTGCCGGCGTCACGAGGCGTCGGCCACCATCTCCGCCGTCGCCCCAGGCGGCGGCGCCACCCGCTTGATGGCCGCCGTATCCTGGCCGGGCGGCAGGCCGAACAGCCGCCGGTACTCCCGGGTGAATTGCTGCACGCTCTCGTAGCCCACCGCAAACGCGGCGCTGCTGGCGGAGCGGCCCTCGGCAGTCATCAATCGCCGGGCTTCGATCAGGCGCAGCTGCTTCTGGAATTGCAGCGGCGACAGCGAGGTCGCGGCGCGGAAGTGCTGATAGAAGGCGGACGCGCTCATGCCCGCCGTCGCCGCCAGCCGCGCCACCGGCAAGGGCTGCGCGAACTCCGCCCGCAGCAGCGCCACCGCGGCGGCTACGCGCTGGGCATGGCTGTCCGGCCAGCCGATCTGGCGGATGGCGCCCCCATGCTTGCCGGCCAGCAGCCAGTAATGCATCTCGCGCAGCAGCTGCCGGCCGAGGAAAGGCAGCGCGGCGGGGCGCTCCAGCAGGCGCATCAGGCGCAGGGCGGTATCCGCCACTTCGCCGTCGGTCGGCTCCACCTGCACCGCGACACCCTGGGCAACGGGGCCGAGTTTCATTTCCAGGCCCAACTCCGCGATCAGCGCCAGATCCAGCTCCAGCACCAGGGAGAAATACGGCTCGGCCTCGCTGGCCTGGGTGATCTGGCTGATCGTGGGCACGTCCGCGGTGATCAGCAGCGAATCGCCGGCGGTGAAGGAGAAGGCCTCCGTGCCCAGCAGCACCCGCTTGCTGCCTTGCAGGACCAGGCAGACCAAGGGCCGGGAAATCGCGTACTCCAGCCCGCTGGGCTTGCAGGCGCGGATCACCGCCAGCCCGGGGATGGAGCTTTGTGCCACGCCGGCCGGTCCGGCATGAACGCGGGCGTAGCGGCTGGCCGCCTGTAGCAATGAGTCATCCATGACTGCAAGGTAGCCGATCAAGCCCACGCGGGCATAGCGGATCTGGAGAAGCAGGCCAGAAATGCGGAGATTCAGGCAAAGCCCTGCCCGGCTCCGACTCGCAGAATGAAGGCCTGTTCCCACCCCAACCCAGGAGTTGCTGCCATGACGACCCTTTCCCTCATCACAGGTGCCAGCCGCGGCCTCGGCCGCAATACCGCGCTCGCCATCGCCCGCGCCGGCGGCGACGTCATCCTCACCTACCAGAGCCGCGAGGCCGAAGCCCGGGCGGCGGTGGCCGAGATCGAGCGGCTGGGCCGCAAGGCGGTGGCGCTGCAGTTGGATTCCGGCAAGGTCTCCACCTTTCCCGCCTTCGTCGAGCAACTGAAAACCGCCTTGCATGAGACATGGCAGCGCGAGCGCTTCGACCATCTGGTGAACAACGCCGGCCACGGCGAGATGGCGCCGCTTGCCGAGATGAGCGAGGCGGCCTTCGACGGACTGGTCAATGTGCATTTCAAGGGCGTGTTCTTCCTCACCCAGAAGCTGCTGCCGCTGCTCAACGATGGCGGCCGCATCGTGAACCTCTCCAGCGGCCTGACCCGCGTCTCCGCCGAGGGCTGGTCGGCCTACGCGGCGGTCAAAGGGGCGGTGGAGGTGCTCAGCGTGTACATGGCCAAGGAACTGGGTGGCCGCGGGATCGCCGTCAATACCGTCGCGCCGGGCGCCATCGAGACGGACTTCCTCGGCGGCGCGGTGCGCGACACCCCGGCGTTCAATGCGCACTTCGCTTCGATGACGGCGCTGGGCCGGGTGGGCGTGGCGGACGACATCGGCCCGATGATCGCCAGCCTGTTGTCCGAGGCCAACCGCTGGGTCAATGCGCAGCGCATCGAAGTCTCCGGTGGCCAGGGGATCTGAAGGGACGGAGGGAGCCGCCCGCTCGGCCGGGCGGCTCTTCCTTGAGCACCACTGCGCCGCGCACGCCCGCCAGAACCCTATTGTCATTACCAGGTACCCGCGGAGGCCGTCCAGCGTCTTGCCGTAGTCCGCGGTATTCACTTCCTCGTCGAACAGCTTGTGGATGCCGCCAAGGAAGCCGAAACGCCGCGGAAAAGCGGCTTTCATCCACGGAGACCCTTGCAGGCCGTACGAAAAGAAAACCGGTATCACGTGAAGCCGCGCTTGCAGCCGGAAAGCGCGCCGTCAGCCAGACGCAAGCCAGTGGCGGCGCGGGAATGGCGGCGGAGAACAAAACCGCCGGGAACACGGAAATCCGCATTGAGTCTTGGCCGCGCGGCTGCGACACTGGCGCAAAACAACAACGCTGCGCCGCAACAAGCGCCCGCAGCCCCCAACCCGGAGCCCTGCCGATGGACCGCCCCGCCTCAGCGCCACCGCGCCAGTACCGCTACTACGAATTCGTCATGGCGGCCTTCGTCGCCGTGTATCTCTGCTCCAACCTCATCGGCCCGGCCAAGGCGGCGCAGCTGGAACTGCCGCTGATAGGCGCGGTCACCTTCGGCGCTGGCGTGCTGTTCTTCCCGATTTCCTATGTGTTCGGCGACGTGCTCACCGAGGTCTACGGCTACGCCCGCGCCCGCCGGGTGATCTGGGCCGGCTTCGGCGCCATGCTGTTCGCCTCGGTGATGGCCTGGGTGGTGGTGAAGCTGCCGCCGGCGCCCGGCTGGCTCAACCAGCCGGCCTACGAGGTCGCCTACGGCTCCACCTGGCGCATCGTGCTGGCCTCGCTGGTGGCCTTCTTCTGCGGCGAGTTCATCAACTCCTTCGTGCTGGCGAAGATGAAGGTGTGGACCGAGGGCCGCCACCTGTGGGCGCGCACCATAGGCTCCACGATCTTCGGCGAGGGCGTGGATTCCATGCTGTTCTACCCGCTGGCCTTCTGGAACTCCGGCCTGATCCCGAACGAGCTGCTGCCCGCCATCATGCTCAGCCAGTTCCTCACCAAGGTGGGGGTGGAGGTGGTGCTGACGCCGGTGACCTACAAGGTGGTCGGCCTGCTCAAGCGCGCCGAGCGCGAGGATTACTACGACCGCAACACCAACTTCACGCCGTTTTCGATCAAGGCTTGAGGGGGCGTCGCGTCAGGGCTGACAAGGCTGGCAGCCGGGCGGACACGCCTCCTGTGGAGGCGTCCCCCTCTCCCCCGGCCCCTCTTTCGCGGGGGGAGAGGGGAGAAAGGCGGGCGTATGCGCCTGCCTGAAGCGCGGAACGATTACGGCAGCGCCGCCAGTTCCGCGATCAGCGCCAGATCCGCCACGCCGGTCGCCGGTGCGCCGCGGCCCTGCTGGTAGGCCTGCACGCAACGCACCGAGGTCTGGCCGTAGATACCGTCGGCGCGGATGTCTATCCCCCGCTCCGACAAGCCCAGCTGCAGCAGGCGCACATCCAGCCCGCGCAGCAGCGGCGACTGCATCGCCAGCGTGCGGGTGCCGGGCTGCGGGCCGTCGTAGCAGCCGGCGGGCGTGGCGGTGAGCGAGGCCAGCGAGATCTCGCCGTCGCGCACCACCAGCGGCAGCTCCAGCCCCCAGTAACCCTGGTCGATCAGGCGGCGGAAGGCGGCCATGCGGTAGACGGTGGCGCGCAGGTCGGCACGCGGGTGGCCGGCCAGCCAGTCGCGGCGGATGTCCACATAGGCGGCGATCCAGTCGCGCTCGCCCACCGCCGCCGCCGGACCGCGCGCCGCCTGGGTGCGGTCGCGCATCGCCTTCCACGAGCCATGCACGAAGCTGTCGTAGACCACCGCCACGCCCAGCGGGGTGGCGATGCCCTCCCGCGCGGCGGTGCGCTCGGCCGGCTGCCAGTAGGTTTCGTCGAAGAAAGCATCCTGGGTGTCGCGCATCACCGGGTCGTCGGCGGCGGCGCGCAGCAGGTTGTGCAGGCGGGCATCGGTATCCACCGCGCGCTCGCCGGCCGACACCGCGGGCAGCCAGGGCGACAGCCGCGCGCCGAAGCGGGCGCCGGCGTTGGCGCAGTAGCGCTCCAGCATGCGGTAGAGGTTGCCCGAGCCCAGCGTGGCCTGGGAGCGGCCGTAGGTGAGGCGGCCGGTGTCGCCGGCGATCAGCGTCACCTGCCCGTAGTCGCCGCGTACCCGGCCGGTTTCGAACAGATTGACGATGGCTTCGGCGGTGCGCTTCTGGGTCTGGCTGAGCGGCATGGCGGGCTCCGGCGGGAAGGCCGGCCGGCCCGGCAGGCCGGCGGCGGCGCAATCGACCCATTCAACATAGACAGCCCCGATTCCGCCTGCCGGGCCCATCTCCCATAATGAGCGCACGCCCTGCCCGCCCCCGCCCGCCATGAACTTCACCGTGCGCGACTGCCGCGACGACGACCTGCCGGCGCTGCGCGAACTCTTCCTCGCCGCCCGCCGCGCCACCTTCACCTGGGAACCGCCGCTGCGCTTCCGGCTGGAGGATTTCGACGATCTCACCACCGGCGAGCGCATCTGGGTGGCCGCCGCGACGGCAGGCGACGCCCCGCTGGGCTTCGCCGCAGTGTGGGAGGAGGACGCCTTCCTGCACCACCTGTTTGTCCATCCGGATCATCAGGGGCAAGGCATAGGCAGCGCCCTGCTGGCCGCCGCCACTGCGCCGCTGCTGGCGCCGGCCACGCTGAAATGCCTGGAGGCCAACCGCCGCGCCCGCCGCTTCTACCTGCACCACGGCTGGGAGGTGACAGGCAACGGCAGTGGCCCGGACGGCGCCTGGCTGCTGATGCGGGAGGGGCATCACACGCCGTGGGCG
>NZ_WUEI01000170.1 GCF_012911025.1 Azoarcus sp. TTM-91
CCCCTCCCTGCCGCCCCGACTTCCTGCATCCCGTCCCGGCCGCTGCGGTGGCCGTCACCACAAAACGCTTTCAAGAACCCATCGGCCAGCCTCCCGAGGCCAGGCCGACCCCGACAGGAGCCGCATCAATGTCGCGCAACCGCAAACCCTATGTCCTGGCGAGCATGGTCGCCGTCGTTCTCGCCCTCGGGGGAGGTTTCGCCACCCTGCGCAGCCAGGACGGCAAGGCCGTCGCCGCCGAAGGTGCGCCCGCCAGCACGGTGGATGTCGCCGCCGTGGCCGAGCAGCGCATCACCGACTGGCAACAGTATTCCGGCCGGCTGGAGGCGGTGGAGCGGGTGGAGATCCGCCCGCGCGTGTCCGGCACCATCACCGAGGTGCATTTCCGCGACGGCAGCCTGGTGAAGAAGGGCGATCCGCTGTTCACCATAGACCCCCGCCCCTACGCCGCCGAGGTGGAGCGCACCCGCGCCCAGCTCGCCGCGGCGGAAACCCGCGCCGCCTATACCGCCAACGAACTGGCGCGCGGCGAACGCCTGCTGGCAGACAACGCCATTGCCCGCCGCGACTACGACGAGAAGCAGAATGCCGCCCGCGAGGCGGATGCCAACCGCCTGGCCGCCCGCGCGGCGCTGGAAGCGGCGCGACTCAACCTGGAATACACCCGCATCACCGCGCCGGTGGCCGGCCGGGTGTCGCGCGCCGAGGTCACCCTGGGCAACGTCGTCGCCGCCGGGCCGGCCTCGCCGGCGCTGACCACGCTGGTGTCGGTGGACCGTCTGTATGCCGCCTTCGACGTGGATGAGCAGAACTTCCTCCGCGTCATCAACGACGGCAAGGGCGGCGCCGGCGTGCCGGTGCAGCTGGGCCTGGCCAACGAAGAAGGCTACTCCCGCAGCGGCAAGGTCAGCTCCATCGACAACCGCATGGACACCTCCTCCGGCACCATCCGCGTGCGGGCGGTGTTCGACAACCCGGACGGCCGCCTGCTGCCTGGGCTCTACGCCCGCATACGCCTGGGCGGTGCCGCCCCGCGCGACGCCATCCTGATCGACGAAAAGGCCGTCGGCACCGACCAGGCCAAGCGCTTCGTGCTGGTGGTGAACGACAGCAACCAGACCGCCTACCGCGAGGTGAAGCTGGGCGCGGTGCATGAAGGCCTGCGCATCGTCGAACACGGCCTGCAGCCGGGCGACCGCATCGTGGTGAACGGCCTGCAGCGCGTGCGCCCCGGCCAGCCGGTCACCCCCAACCTCGTCTCCATGTCGGCCCCTGCCGCCCCCGGCACTGCCAAGCTGGCCGACAACCGCTGAGCTTCCCGCCATGAACATTTCCAAATTCTTCATCGACCGGCCGATCTTCGCCGGCGTGCTGTCGGTGCTGGTACTGCTGGCCGGCGCGCTGGCGATGTTCCAGCTGCCGATCTCCGAGTACCCGGAGGTGGTGCCGCCCTCGGTGGTGGTGCGCGCCCAGTACCCGGGCGCCAACCCCAAGGTCATCGCCGAAACCGTCGCCACGCCGCTGGAGGAGTCCATCAACGGCGTGGAAGACATGATCTACATGCAGTCCCAGGCCAACAGCGACGGCAACCTCACGCTGACGGTGTATTTCCGCCTCGGCATCGACCCGGACAAGGCCCAGCAGCTGGTGCAGAACCGCGTCTCCCAGGCCCTGCCGCGGCTGCCGGAGGACGTGCAGCGCCTGGGCGTGACCACGGTGAAAAGCTCGCCGACGCTGACGCTGGTGGTGCACCTGCTGTCGCCGGACGACCGCTACGACGCCACCTACCTGCGCAACTACGCGGTGCTGAACGTGAAGGACCGGCTGGCGCGCATCCAGGGCGTGGGCGAGGTCGCCATCTGGGGCGCCGGCAACTACGCCATGCGCGTGTGGCTGGACCCGCAGAAAGTGGCCCAGCGCGGCCTCACCGCCACCGACGTGGTGGCCGCCATCCGCGAGCAGAACGTGCAGGTGGCCGCCGGCGTGATCGGCGCCTCGCCCACCCTGCCCGGCGTGCCGCTGCAGTTCTCGGTGAATGCCCAGGGCCGGCTGCAGACGGAAGAGCAGTTCCGCGACATCGTGCTCAAGACCTCGCCGGACGGCGGTGTCACCCGCCTGTCCGACGTCGCCCGCGTCGAACTGGACGCCTCCGAGTACGGCCTGCGCTCGCTGCTCGACAACAAGCCCGCCATCGGCATGGGCATCATGCAGTCGCCCGGCGCCAACGCGCTGTCGGTGTCGGAGCAGGTGCGCGCGGCCATGGCCGAGCTGCGGCAGGACTTCCCCGCCGGCGTGGATTACCGCATCGAGTACGACCCCACCCAGTTCGTGCGCTCCAGCATCAAGGCGGTCATCACCACCCTGCTGGAAGCGGTGGCCCTGGTGGTGCTGGTGGTCATCCTGTTCCTGCAGACCTGGCGCGCCTCCATCATTCCGCTGCTGGCGGTGCCGGTGTCCATCATCGGCACCTTCGCCCTGCTGCTGATGTTCGGCTACACCATCAACGCGCTGTCGCTGTTCGGCATGGTGCTGGCCATCGGCATCGTGGTGGATGACGCCATCGTCGTGGTCGAGAACGTGGAGCGCAACATCGCCGCCGGCCTCAGCCCGCGGGACGCCACCTACCGCGCGATGCAGGAGGTGAGCGGCCCCATCATCGCCATCGCCCTCACGCTGGTCGCGGTGTTCGTGCCGCTGGCCTTCATGACCGGCCTCACCGGCCAGTTCTACAAGCAGTTCGCGATGACCATCGCCATCTCCACGGTCATCTCCGCCTTCAACTCGCTGACGCTGTCGCCGGCCCTGTCCGCGCTGCTGCTGAAGGACCACCACGCCGCGCCGGACGGCCTCACCCGCGTGATGGACAAGCTGCTGGGCGGCTTCTTCGCCCGCTTCAACCGCTTCTTCAACCGCGCCTCGGAGAACTACGGCCGCGGCGTGGCCGGCGTGGTCAACCGCAAGGCCTCGGTGATGGGCGTCTACGCGGTGCTGCTGGCGCTCACCGCGGGCGTGGGCTACATCGTGCCCGGCGGCTTCGTGCCGGCGCAGGACAAGCAATACCTGGTGAGCTTCGCCCAGCTGCCCAACGGTGCCTCGCTGGACCGCACCGAAGACGTCATCCGCCGCATGAGCGCCGCCGCGCTTGAGCAGCCGGGCGTGCAGAGCGCCATCGCCTTCCCCGGCCTGTCCATCAACGGCTTCACCAACAGCTCCTCGGCCGGCATCGTCTTCGTCACCCTCAAGCCCTTCGAGGAACGCCGCTCCGCCGAGCTGTCCGCCGGCGCCATCACCATGGCGCTGAACCAGAAATACGCCGCCATCCAGGACGCCTTCGTCGCCGTGTTCCCGCCGCCGCCGGTACTGGGCCTGGGCACGCTGGGCGGCTTCAAGCTGCAGCTGGAAGACCGTGGCGCGCTGGGCTACGCCGAGCTGGACGCCGCCACCAAGGCCTTCGTTGCCGCCGCCGCCAAGGCGCCGGAGCTGGGCCCCACCTTCACCAACTACCAGATCAACGTGCCGCAGCTGGACGTGGACCTGGACCGGGTGAAGGCCAAGCAGCTGGGCGTGTCGGTGACCGATGTGTTCGACACCATGCAGATCTACCTCGGCTCGCTGTACGTGAACGACTTCAACCGCTTCGGCCGGGTGTACCAGGTGCGCGCGCAGGCGGATGCGCCCTACCGCGCCCATCCGGAAGACATCGGCCAGCTGAAGACGCGCAACGCCGCTGGCGACATGGTGCCGCTGTCCTCGCTGGTGCAGGTGCGGCCCAGCTATGGCCCGGAGATGGTGGTGCGCTACAACGGCTACACCGCCGCCGACATCAACGGCGGCCCGGCGCCCGGCTATTCCTCCGACCAGGCGGAAGCCGCCGCCGAGCGCATCGCCGCGGAAACGCTGCCGCGCGGCATCAAGTTTGAATGGACGGACCTCACCTACCAGAAGATCCTCGCCGGCAACGCCGGGATCTGGGTGTTCCCCATCAGCGTGCTGCTGGTCTTCCTGGTGCTGGCCGCGCAGTACGAGAGCCTGACCCTGCCGCTGGCGGTAATCATGATCGTGCCGATGAGCATCCTCGCCGCCCTCACCGGCGTCTGGCTCACCGGTGGCGACAACAACATCTTCACCCAGATCGGCCTGATGGTCCTGGTGGGGCTGTCGGCGAAGAACGCCATCCTCATCGTCGAGTTCGCCCGCGAGCTAGAGATCCAGGGCCGCAACCCGGTCGAAGCCGCCATTGAAGCCAGCCGGCTGCGCCTGCGCCCCATCCTGATGACCTCCATCGCCTTCATCATGGGCGTGGTGCCGCTGGTGCTCTCCTTCGGCGCCGGCGCCGAGATGCGTCAGGCCATGGGCATCGCGGTGTTCTTCGGCATGCTGGGCGTGACCCTGTTCGGCCTCTTCCTCACCCCGGTGTTCTACGTGCTGCTGCGCACGCTGGACCGCCGCCACAAGCTGCATTCGGCCAACCCGCATCCGGCGCCCATCACGGTGCCCCATGTCGAATACTGATCACGGAGCCGCAAGCATGAACTCCAACAACTCCGCTCTCCGCGCCGGCCCCGCCCGGCCCGGCGGCCGGCTGATGGTACGGCTGGACGCCGCCCTCGCCCGCCTGCCCCGCACCCTGCCCACCGCGCTCACCGCCGCCCTGGTGCTGGCCGGTTGCTCGCTGGCGCCGGTCTACGAACGGCCGGCGGTGGAAACCCCGGCCGCCTTCAAGGAACTGGACCCAGCCGCCGCCGCCCGCTGGCAGGCCGCCGCGCCGGCCGAGCACCAGCACCGCGGCCAGTGGTGGAAGGTGTTCGCCGACGACACCCTGGACGCGCTCGAAATCCAGGCCCTGGCCGCCAACCAGGATCTGCAGGCCGCCGCCGCCCGCCTCACCCAGGCCCGCGCGCTGGAAGGCAGCGCCCGCGCCGACCGCCTGCCGCAGGTGAACGCCAGCTTCGGCCCCACCCGCCAGCGCGCCTCGCCCGCCTCCCAGGGCCTGGAGCACGACGCCTCGGTATCGCCGCAGACCCTGTGGCGCGCCCAGGCCGACATCGCCTACGAGGTGGACCTGTTCGGCCGCGTCGCCTCCAGCGTGGAAGCCGCCACCGCCGGCACCGAGCAGCAGGAAGCGCTGTTCCGCTCGGTGCTGCTGGCGCTGCAGGCGGACGTCGCCCAGGCCTATTTCGAGATCCGCGCGCTGGACGCCGAACAGGCGCTCTACCGCGGCACGGTGGACCTGCGCCGCGAAGCCCTGCGGCTGATAGAGCGCCGCTTCGAAGCCGGCGACATCGGCGAGCTGGACGTCGCCCGCGCCCGCACCGAGCTGGCCTCGGCGCAATCGGAATCCCTGGGCATCGCCCGCCGCCGCGCCATCGCCGAACACGCACTGGCCACGCTGCTGGGCAAGTCGCCGGCGGAATTCAGCCTGCCGCCGCAGCCGCTCGCCCGCGTCGCGGTGGCGGTGCCGCCCGGCCTGCCCTCCAGCCTGCTGGAACGGCGGCCGGACATTGCCGCCGCCGAGCGCGCCATGGCCGCCGCCAACGCCCGCATCGGCGTCGCCCGCGCCGCCTTCTTCCCGCGCCTCAGCCTCACCGGTGCGCTGGGCTATGAATCCGCCGAACTGGGCGACCTGTTCGACTGGTCCAGCCGTACCTTCCTGCTCGGCCCACTGGCCGGCGGCATCCTGTCCCTGCCCCTCTTCGACGGCGGCCGCCGCCAGGCCGAGCTGGACCGCAGCCGCGCCGCCTACGAGGAAGACGTCGCCCGCTACCGCCAGACGGTGCTCAACGCCTTCCGCGAGGTGGAAGACAACCTGGCCGCGCTGCGCATCATCGGCGACCAGACCCGCGCCCAGGACGAAGCGGTGAGCGCCGCCGAACGCACCGCTCGCCTGTCGCAGCTGCAATACCGCGAAGGCGCCACCAGCTACTTCGAGGTCATAGACGCCGACCGCAGCGTGCTGCAGCAGCGCCGCCTCGCGGTGCAGCTGGACAGCGAACGCGCCCGCGCCGCGGTGGGGCTGATCCGCGCCCTGGGAGGCGGCTGGGAAGCGCCGCCGGCGGCGGCCGCTGCCTCGGCGCCCGCCGCGCTCGCCAGCGCCCAGCGCTGAGCGTCGCCCTCGCGCAACCCGGCCCGCCGTTCCGCCTTCAGGCGGGCGGCGGGCTGTTTCGTTTCTCCTGGGCGGCGGCCTGCTCCTTGGCCATGACGGCCCCCAGTCGTCTCGACACCCGGTAGCTCAACACCGCCGAGCTTAAAGACAGCACCGCCAGCACGCCGAACCCGATCACCGACCACTTTCGCGATTGCTCCTGCAGGCGCTCCAGATAGGGCTCACCGCCCTTCATTCGACGCAAGATGCTGTCCAGCTTGCCCAGCTGTTGAGAGTCGAAGCGGCTGCGGTCGATGTAATTCTGGGCAAGGAAATCCACCATCCCCGTACTGGGCGGAAACAGATAAGAACGATTGAACCCAGCCACCACCGCCATCGAAGTCGCAATCAAGCTGGTGAGCAAGGCAAGCAGGGCAATACCGCGCAGCATCATGAAAGCCCGGGGTAAGAACAAGCGCATATTCTTCCGCCACTTCACCCCCTTCTCCGGAGAAACGGGCTTGCCCCGTCCGTCCCACCGCCCTCCTGCCAAGCCAGTCGCAGCCGGCACCACATCGAGCAGACGCAGGCTGGCCCACCCTGCAGCAGCCCACTAAAATCCCGGCTGGCGCAAGACGGTTCAGAGTGCGCGAGGGCAACTCCCTCCCCCCTCGCGGGGGAGGGAAGGGGAG
>NZ_WUEI01000171.1 GCF_012911025.1 Azoarcus sp. TTM-91
CTCCCCCGCCCCCTCTCCCGCAAGGGGAGAGGGGAGAAAAACCGCGCGGCCCGGCCGACGCTGGGCTCTGGATTCAGGCGGTTTCCGCCGCCTTCTCCACCCCTCCGAGCTGACTCCGGTACAGCCCGTGGTACACCCCCTGCCGCTGCAGCAATTCCGCATGGGTGCCGGCTTCCTCGATGCGGCCGCCGGCAATCACCAGGATGCGGTCGGCCGTTTCTATCGTGCTCAGGCGGTGGGCGATGACGAAGCTGGTGCGACCGCGCAACAGCAGCTTCATCGCCGCCTGCAGCTGGGCTTCGCTGCGGCTGTCTATGCTGCTGGTGGCTTCGTCCAGGATGAGGATGGCGGGGTCGGCCAGCAGCGCGCGGGCGATGGTGAGCAGCTGGCGCTGGCCCTGGCTGAGCTTGCCGCCATTGCCGGCCACCGGGGTGTCGTAGCCCTGCGGCAGGCCGCGGATGAAGTCGTCCGCCTGCACCAGGCGGGCCACCTCCTCCACCTCGGCGTCGCTCGCCTGCGGCCGGCCGAAGCGGATGTTCTCGCGCACGCTGACGGAGAACAGCTGCGGCTCCTGCAGCACCATGCCGCAGTGGGCGCGCAGGGCTTCGCGGTCCAGTTCGCGGATGTCGCGGCCATCCACCAGGATGGCGCCGGCGTCCGCCTCGTAGAAGCGCATCAGCAGATTGACGATGGTGCTCTTGCCGGCGCCGGTGGGCCCGACCAGGGCGATGCTGCTGCCGGCCGCGGCATGGAAGTCGATGCCGCGCAGCACCGGCCTGTCCGGCTGGTAGCCGAAGGACACGGCGCGGAACTCGACCTCGCCGCGCACCGCCGCCGGCCGCGCGCCGCCGCCGGGCTCACCGGCCTGGTCCAGGATGTCCAGCACCCGCTCGGCGCCGGCCAGCGCCGACTGGGCGAGGTTGAACTGGTTGGCGAAGTCGTTGATCGGCCGCTCGATCTGGCGCGAGTAGTTGAGGAAGGCGATGACCACGCCGATGGAGGTGTGGCCGCGCAGCGCCAGCCAGCCGCCCACCGCCGCCATCAGCGCGTAGGCGGTGTTGTTCATCGCGTTCATCGTCGGCCCCATGGTGCCGGCCATGATCTGCGCCCGGGTGGCCGCCTCGCGCACCTGGGCGTTGAGGCCGGCGAAGGTGCGCAGCGCCTCGCCCTCGCGGCGGCAGGCCTGCACCACTTTCTGGCCGGACAGGGTTTCCTCCATGAAGCCGCTCAGCTCGCCCATGCTCGCCTGCTGGGCGGAGAAGTGGCGCCGGGTGCGGCGCGCCACCGCGCGGGTGGCCAGCGCCACCAGCGGCACCACCAGCAGCGCCAGCAAGGTCAGCCACGGGTCCAGCCACAGCATGATGGCGAGCGAGCCGAACAGCATCACCACGCTGGTGAGCAGCTGCGGCAGCGCCTGGTTGAGGAACAGCGCGATCAGCTCGATGTCGTTGGTGGCGCGACTCATCAGCTCGCCGTGGCTGCGGCGGGCGAAGAAGGCCAGCGGCAAGCCCTGCAGGGTGGCGAACAGGCGGCCGCGCAGGGCAGTCACCGTGCGCTGGGATACCACGATCATCAACCGCGACTGCGCCCAGGCCAGCGCGGCGGCGCCGAGGTAGACCGCCAGCAGCAGCACGCAGGCGCCGGCCAGGCCGTCCACCGTGCGCGGCACCACATTGACATCCACCACCCGGCCGATGAGCCAGGGGCCGAGCAGGCCGAGGCCGATGCCCGCCAGGGTGAGGACGAAGGCCAGCACCATGCCGCCGCGCTGGGCGCCGATGCCGCCCCACAGCCGGCGCAGGGTGGAGCCGGTATCGCGGGCGCTGCCGGCGCCGGCGGCGGGCTGGGGCGCGATGCCCTGCAGCGGTTGCGGCCTAATCATGGAACACCTTCTCAAGCGCGGCGTGGCCGCGGTGGATCTCGCGGTAGGCGGCGGATGTGCTCATCAGTTCGGCATGGCTGCCCTGGGCGAGGATGCGGCCCTGCTCCAGCACCACGACGAAGTCGGCGGCCAGCGCGGCGGCGGCGCGCTGCGCCACCATCAGGCAGGTGGCCCGCGGCAGCAGCGCCTTGATGCCGCCGAGGATGCGCGCCTCGGTGGCGAGGTCCACCGCGCTGGTGGCGTCGTCCAGGATGAGAATGGGCGGCCGCGGCAGCAGCGCGCGGGCGATGGCGAGGCGCTGGCGCTGGCCGCCGGAAAGGTCGGCGCCACGCTGGCCAAGCACGGTGTCGTAGCCCTGCGGCAGGCGCAGGATGAAGTCGTGGGCCTGGGCGGCGCGGGCGGCGGCCTCCACCGCCGCGGCGTCTGCCGCCGGGCTGGCGTAGCGGATGTTGTCGCGCACGCTGCCGGAGAACAGCACCGTCTCCTGCTGCACATAGCCGATCTGCCCGCGCAGCCAGGCCGGGTCCAGCCGGCGCAGGTCCATGCCGGCCACCCGCAGCGCGCCCTCCTCCGCATCGTAGAAGCGTGGCACCAGCCCCAGCAGCGCCGATTTGCCGGCGCCCACGCTGCCGAAAAGGGCGACGGTGGCACCGGCCGGCACCGTCAGCGTCAGGTCTTCCAGCGCCGGCCGCAGCGCGCCGGGGTAGCGGAAGGTGACCCGGTCGAAGACCACTTCCAGGCCGAGGCCGCTCTCCCCCGCCCCGTGTTTCTCCGGCTGCCGCGGCTGTTCCGGCGCGACGATCTCCGGTCGCTCGGCGAACACCGCGTTCACCCGCTCCGCCGCCACCCTGGCGCGGGAGTAGTTCATCAGCAGCATGCCGATGGAGGTCAGCGAGGACAGGATCATGGTGGCGTAGTTGATGAAGGCCACCAGCTCGCCGGCGCTCAGGCTGCCCGCCTCCACCCGCAGGCCGCCGAACCACAGCACGGCGACGATGGCGCAGTTGAGCGCGAAGGTGAGCAGCGGCACGTTGAGGGTGACGATGTGCCAGGCGCGTATCGCCGCCCCGGCGTAGTCGGCATTGGCGGCGTCGAAGCGCCTGCGCTCGCGCTCGCCGCCGACGAAGGCCTTCACCACCCGGATGCCGGCGAGGTTCTCCCGCAGCACCAGGTTCACCGCGTCCAGCTTCTGCTGCACCTGGGCGAACAGCGGCACCGACCAGCGGATCAGCAGGTAGAGCACGCCGAACAGCGGCGGCACTACCGCGAGCAGGATGAGCGCCAGCGCCGGGCTGATGTTCAGCGCCATCGCCATGCTGCCCAGCACCAGCAGCGGCGCGCGCACGAAGACGCGCAGCAGCATCATGACGAACTGCTGCAGCTGGGCGACGTCGCTGCCCAGCCGGGTGATCAGCGAGGCGGTGCCGATGCGCTCCAGGTTGCCGAAGCTGAAGGCTTGGGTGGCGGCGAAGAGATCGCGCCGCAGGTCGCTGGAGAAGGCCACCGCCGCCTTGCTCGAATACACCGTGCAGCCCACGCCGCCGACCAGGCCGAGCAGCGCGCACAGCAGCATCAGCAGGCCGCTCCGGCCGACCTGGGCGAGATCGCCCTGCATCACGCCCTGGTCGACGATGCTCGCCATCAGGCGTGGCTGCATCAGGTCCATGGACACTTCCAGGACCATGAGCAGCGGCGCGAGCAGGCTCGCTACCCAGTACGGCCGGAGGTAGGAAAGGAGTTTCAGCATGCTTTCTTGTTGTTTGGGGAGACTGGTGGGGTTGAGGGAGGATGGGTTTCAGGTGCGGTGCTTGGCAAGCCAAGAGCGGTATCGCGGTGAGGGGTTTTGCCCCCCTCCCTCGCGGGGGAAAGTTCGGGAGAGGGGGAGTGCCCGTCAGGGCCCATGAGGTGATTTCGAGGCCGCGCCCCGGCCCTGCGGCCTCCATGCCACAGGGCGCTCCGGGCTCATGCGCCGAGCCAACTCCTCCCCCAGGGCGTCTCCCAGCTCTGCTCAAGGAAGAGAGTAAAACCCGCGCTGGATTGGTGGCCTGGTTCAGTGCATGAATTCCTTCACGGCGACTGTAACGCCCAGCAGCAAGAGTCCAGGCCGCAAGGATGTATTTGGCCTACCCGTCTCCGCAGGTTTTCCCCCTCTCTCCTCGCGGGAGAAGGTTGGGGAGAGGGGTCGCCCGCAAGGGCGCCAAGCACCTATTCAATTCAGCCCTCTTCCCCGCAGGACGAAAAAGCCCCCTCAAATCCCCTCGCTCTCAATCAGCGCATACGCCGAATGGTTATGGATGGATTCGAAGTTCTCCGACTCCACCCGCCACGCCGCCAGCCGGCTGTCACCGCGCAAACGCAGCGCGATATCCCGCACCAGATCCTCGACGAACTTCGGGTTCTCGTAAGCCCGCTCGGTCACCCACTTCTCGTCGGCGCGCTTGAGCAGGCCGTACAGCTCGGACGAGGCTTCCTCCTCCGCCACCCGCGCCAGCTCGTCCAGCCTCAGCGGCGCACGGGGTGCCACCGTCAGGGTGATGTGAGAGCGCTGGTTGTGGGCGCCGTAGGCGGAAATCTCCTTGGAACAGGGGCACAGGCTGGTCACCGGCACCACCAGGCTCAAGGTCTGCCGCGGCGGCTCGCCGAGAGCGCCGTCCACTTCCACCGTGGCGTCGATGTCCAGCAGGCTGGCGATGCCGGACACCGGCGCGCGCTTCTGCAGGAAGCAGGGAAAGCGGAACTGGATGCGGCCGCGCTCCGACTCCAGCCGCGCCAGCATGTGCGCATGCAGGGCGGCGAAGGCGGCGCTGTCGAACACGGTGCCGCGCGACTCCTCCAGCACGGCGACGAAGCGCGACATGTGCGCGCCCTTCACCGCGGTCGGCAGCGCCACCGTGCTCTCCACCGTGGCCACGGTGTGCGCCACCGTGCCGTCGGCGCCGCGCAGCGCCAGCGGATGGCGCAGGCCGCGGATGCCGACGCGCTGTATCGCCAGCGCGCGCTCATCCGCACTCGCCTGCACATCCGGCAGGCGCAGGAAATCCGGTGCATTCACGACTCGGCGGCCTCCTCGCCGGCGGCTTCCTCGCCCGGCGCCTGCCAGCCGGCGCCCAGCAGGCCGAAGCGCTTCAGCTGGGCGCGCAGCACGTTGCGGGAGATGCCCAGGCGCTTGGCCGTCTGCACCTGGTTCTCGCGGGAGAAGGCGAAGGCGGTCTTCACCAGCTCCTCCTCCACCGCCTCGTAGAGCCGCTCGTGGCCCTGCTCCAGCATGCGGCGGATCACGCAGGCCAGGCGCGGCCCCTCGGCCACCGGCTCGGCGTTC
Source organism: Azoarcus sp. TTM-91 (assembly GCF_012911025.1). GTDB lineage: Bacteria > Pseudomonadota > Gammaproteobacteria > Burkholderiales > Rhodocyclaceae > Azoarcus. Next base: position 5,202 of record NZ_WUEI01000171.1, read on the forward strand.
CAGCTGCCCGGCGCCGCCGCCAGCAGGCTGGCCTCACCGCGCGGCAGGCGCAGGTCGCCCACGTCCACCTTGCCTTCGCGGGAGACGATGAGGGCGTAATGCACCACGTTCTCCAGCTCGCGGATGTTGCCCGGCCAGTCGTAGTTGAGCAGCGCGCATTCGGCGGCGGAACTCAGCGTTACCGACTGCAGCGCCAGCTTGCGCCGGTAGCGGTCCACGAAGTGCCATACCAGCGGCATGATGTCGCCCGGCCGCTCGCGCAGCGGCGGCAGCTGCACCGAGGCGACGTTGAGGCGGTAATACAGGTCCATGCGGAAGTTGCCGGCGCGCACCGCGCGGGCCAGATCGACGTTGGTCGCCGCCACCAGGCGCACGTCTATCGGTATCGGCTTGCGCGCGCCGATGCGCACCACGCAGCGCTCCTGCAGCACCCGCAGCAGCTTCACCTGCATGGCCAGCGGCAGGTCGCCGATCTCGTCCAGGAACAGGGTGCCGCCGTTGGCGGCCTCGAACCAGCCGGCGCGGGCCTGGGAGGCGCCGGTGTAGGCGCCGGCCTCATGGCCGAACAGCTCGGCCTCGACCAGGTTGTCGCTGAAGGCGCCGCAGTTCACCGCCACGAAGGGGCCGTTGCGACCGCTCTGCTGGTGGATGTGGCGGGCGATCAGCTCCTTGCCGGTGCCGGTCTCGCCGACGATCAGCACGGTGGCTTCGCTGGCCGCGACCCGGCCCACCTCTTCCAGCAGGCCGACCGAGCGCGGATCGTGGAACACCAGCGCACGCGCCCGGATGGAGAGGGAATGCGCCTCCGGCGAAGAGAAGGTGAGCAGCGGCGCCGCCTCCCGCTTCCCGTCGTCGTGCAGTTGATACACAGATTGGCTCATCGTCGATCCTTCGTTTTGCGTCGCAAAAAGGATCGTCCACCGCCCGAGCGCGGCCAACCAAGATTAAGTGACTTGTAATCCATCGTTTCACGAATATGACCAGCGGGTTGCGGCTGCAATGCCCGCCCCGTGCCAGTTCGCGCCCCCTGTCGTTTCGTTTTCGGTACAGACGGGCTGCGCCTTTGCCCGCTGTTTTCGGCGGAATTCAGCAAGAAGCGCACCCAGTCGCGCTCCGCCCGCATCGCGGGCCGCAAGTCCGCGTATCCGCGCGGAAAGCAGCGCGCCGGCCACGCGCCCGCCCGGTTCGCCTCCGCCACGCCGGCTGCTGCAAGCGCAGCAAGTCGCAACAGGAAATGCTGCGCCCGCAACATGCGGGCCGCGGCCGGACCGGCGCCAGCCCAGTGCCCGCGGGCATGGCGCCGTGGACCGCTAATTGCTGAAAGGCCGGCTTCGACTTTGCCGGTCGCACTTCCGTGTCCCTGCCGACTCTCAGCTCCTCGACTCGCAGCCCCATTCCCGCCCGGAACAGTTCGCCCTCGCTGATGCCACGTCCGCCGTCGGAGCACCCCGCCCGGCCCGAACCGGCCGGCCCCGCCCAGGCCAGGCCGGTGGAGCAGCGCGCGCCGCAGGCGCCCGCCCTGCCCGCCTCGCCG
>NZ_WUEI01000172.1 GCF_012911025.1 Azoarcus sp. TTM-91
GTGTAACAGCTGGGCTGGGGAGTCTGCGCCTGGCGCGGTTTGCCGCTGGGGCTCGCTGTCGGCTCGGCAGGGCGCTGCGGGTATGAGGCATGTGGGGGCAATCGAAAGACATTGCGGGGAGCGGGCTTCGACAGGCTCAGTCCGAACGGGAATGAGTGTGCAGGGCGGGCGCGGACAGGCGTGCGGGTTTCTTCGCCTCTCCCACCGCTCATCCAAGGCCGCAGAGAACGGCTTTGTGCGGGACCGGCTCCGTGGCCGGCGCAGAACCGGAGCGCGGCGCGCCGCAGCCGGGGCGGACTCCCGCCCGCCCCGCTCCACCGCCTTACAGATCGATCTTCACCGAGGCCTTGAAGGTGCGCGGCGCGCCCGCGGCCAGGCGGGTGCCGCCGGCGGCCCAGTATTCCTTGTCGGTCAGGTTCTCGACGTTGAGCTGCCACACCGTCTGCTTGCCCATCACCCGGGTGGCGTAGCGCACGCCGGCGCCGTAGAGGGTGACTTCGTCCAGCCAGGCCTGGTTGAGGTCGTTCACCGGGCGGCGGCCGGTGTAGTAGGCGCCGGCATTCACCGACAGGCCGGGCAGCTGGGCGATGTCGTAGGTGAGGAAGAGGCTGCCGGTGCGGCGGGCGGCGTTCTCCGGCAGCTTGCCGTCGTAATCCGGACCGATGTCGCGGAATTCCGGGTCCAGCCACAGCGCGGAGGCCTGCCAGCCGAGCTGGCGGCTGAGCCTGCCCTGGGCGGAGAGTTCGACGCCGCGGTAACGCTGTTCGCCATCGGCGGTGTAGAGGTTGTCGGCATTGGTGTAGTAGCCGGGGCGTTCGATGTCGAAAACCGCGGCCGACACCAGGGTGCCCAGCGGCGCCTGCCAGCGCGCGCCCAGTTCCTTCTGCTTGCTGATGCCGGGCGACATGCGGGTGCCGACGTTGGCGGTGCCGGTGGGCGCGGTCTCGCCCTCTTCCAGGCCTTCCGAGTAGGAAGCGTAGAGCGAGACCTCCGGCAGCGGCTTGTAGATCACCGCCGCCATCGGCGTGGTTTCCTGCGGGCTGTAGGAGGTGCCGCCCTGGTTGCTGTCGTAGCGGGCGTGGCGCAGGCCGGCGATGAGCTGCCACTGCGGGCTGAGGGTGATGCGGTCTATGGCGTAGTAGCCGACATCGCGCGTCTCGTAGGCGGCGGTGGTGGGCGAGGTGGGCATCGCGCTCCAGCTGACGCTGTTGGAGATGTCGCGCGGGTTGTAGAGGTTCTGCGAGGCGACGCTGTAGGTCTGCTGGTAGATCGGGTCCTGATCCTTGCTGGTGTAGCTGGCGCCCAGGGTGAGTTCGTGGCGCATGAAGCCGGTGTCGAAGGTGCCGAACAGCTCGGCGCGGCCCATGTCGGACTGCAGCGTCATCTCCTGCGAGTTGCCGCGGATGTTGCCGGCGCCGGTGGCCACCGCGGCGGCGTTGGTGAAGCGGAAGATGGCGAGCTGGCGCTTGCGCTCCACCTTGGCGTGGCCGGCTTCCAGCGTCAGCGCCCAGTTGTCGGAGAGGGCGTAGTCGGCGCGCAGCAGGGCGTTGGTGGTTTCGGCGCGGAAGGTGGACCAGTCCGGGCCGACGAGCTTGCTCGGGTCCACCGTGCGCGGCAGGGTGATGCGGCCATTCACCGCCGTCGGCAGCTGCACGCCGGCCTGCTCGGTGGTTTCACGGCGGTCGTATTCGAAGTCGGCCTTCAGCGTCAGGCGGTCGTTCACCCGCCAGTCGAAAGCGGCGGAGAAGAAGCGGCGCTCGCCGTTGTCCACCCCGTCCAGGTAGGAGCCCAGCGCGCCGCCGGCGGCATTCACCCGCAGGCCGTACTGCTGCTGGTCGCCGAAGCGGCGGCCCACGTCCGCGCTGGCCAGCGCACCGCCGTGGGAGTCGAAGGACAGGCCCAGCGTGGTCACCGGCTCGGCGCCGGCGCGCTTGGTCACCAGGTTCACCACGCCGGCCGGCGAGGTGAAACCGTAGTACAGCGCCGAGGCGCCCTTCAGCACTTCCACCCGCTCCTTGTTCTCCATCGGCGCCTGGGAGAAGTTGAGGTAGGGCAGCGAGCCGTTGATGCGGTAGTTGGTACGGTTCTCGACGCCGATGCCGCGTATCACCAGCTGGTCCCAGGTTTCGCCGCCGTTCTGCTGGCGGGTGACGCCGGCGGTGTTGCGCAGCGCGTCGTACAGCCCGCTGGCGGCCTGCAGCTCCAGCGCCTCGCGCGTCACCACGTTGATGGTGGACGGCACATCCATGATGTCGGCGCCGCGGAAGGTGCCGGCCTCCACCGTTTCTGGCTTCAGGCCGTCGGCGCGCACGCCGGTGACGGTGACCGCCTGCAGCTGGCGGGCTTCCTCCTCGCTGCTGCCCTGCGCATGCGCCGGCACGAACAGCGCCAGCGAGGCGGGAATCAGCAGCAGCTTCAGTTTGGGATGGCGGAGGGAAAGCGGAGACGCGGACGGGCGGAGTCGGGTAGCGGGGTGCGGGGCCATGGGAATCGAGCGGGTTGGGGAAAGGAACGCCCGGCTTGCTGCCGGATCGAGTGTGGAAGCGGGTTTGCGTCGGCGCGCGGCGGAAAACGGCGATGCATTCGCACCAAGGCAATAATGAAAACGATTCTTATTATAAGTTTGTGCCGCGCTTTTCCGACACCTCGGTTTCCACGCCCCGCTTGCCGGCCCGCGCCAGCCTGTTGAAGAATCCCGGGCTTCCCCCTTCCGCCTGGAGATTCCGCCATGCACGCCCTGCTCACCGGCCATAGCCGCGGCCTGGGAGAAGCCATTGCCGACACCCTGCTGGCGCGTGGCATTCCGGTGCTCGCCCTGTCGCGCCACGGCAACCCCGTCCTCGCCGCCCGCCATCCCGGCTTGCTCACCGAAGTGGCGCTGGACCTGGCCGACGGCGCCGCGCTGGAGCGCTGGCTGGCGGAGGGCGCCCTCGCCCGCCTGCTGCCGGCGGACGCGCCGGCGCTGCTGGTGAACAACGCCGGCATGCTGCAGCCGGTGGGCGCGCCCGGCGAGCAGGGCGCGGCGGCCATCCTGCGGGCGGTGACGGTGAACGTGGCGGCGCCGCTGATGCTGGCGGACGCGCTGATCGCCCAGCGCCAGGGCAGCGCCGAGCGCCGCATCCTGCATGTTTCCAGCGGCGCCGCGCGCAGCCCTTATGCCGGCTGGAGCCTGTACTGCGCCACCAAGGCCGCGCTGGACCACCACGCCCGCAGCGTGGCGCTGGATGGCCTGGCCGGCGTGCGCATCTGCAGCCTGGCGCCGGGCGTGATCGATACCGAAATGCAGGGCCAGATCCGCGCCACGCCAGCGGAACGCTTCCCGCTGAAGGCGCGCTTCGAGCAGCTGAAGCAGAAGGGCGAGCTGAGCAGCCCGGCGGCCGCCGCCGGCAAGCTGGTGGCCTACCTGCTCTCCGCCGGCTACGGCAGCGAGGCGGTGGCGGATATCAGGACGCTTGTGACCGGCTGAGGGGCGCCGGCGCGCAGGCTGGCGCGGCTGCGTCGAAAGGCGAGCTGCCGTGGCAGCGCACCATGCCTTCCGCCAGCGCGTAGTCGGCAACCGGGGCCAGCGGACCGCCGATGTCGGCGCTGTCGTAGCAGAGGAAGGCCAGCCGCCGCACCGTCAGCCGCTGCGGCGCCGGCGGGAAGTCCGCCATGCGCGACCGCAGCGCGGCGCAGTCGTACTCGCCGGCGTAGAGGCCGACGGTGAGATGCGGCAGGTAATCGCCGTCGCGGCCCCGCTCTTCCGATCGGGCGGACGGCAGCAGCACATGGCGCAGGCTGGCGATGCCGCCCTCGACGTCATGTACCGCCAGGAAGGGCGCGGAGGCGAAGCTCTCCAGCCCGCCGATCTCCAGCGCGAACGGCGGCGGTGCCGACCTGCGCAGCGCGGCCAGCGCCGCCTCGAAGGCGCCCAGCGGATAGTCGCCCTCGCGCCGCGGCTCGCCACAGGGGAAACCACCCAGCGCCACGGTGATGTGCGGCTGGCGGCGATAGCCGGGCAGCAGACAATCGCCGAGATGCGCCTGCGCCGCAGCCATCGCCCCAGCCACTGCCGGCTCCTCCAGCAGCAGCGCCCACAGGCCATAGCGCGGCCGACCCAGGTGCCAGTCGACGAAATCCCGCCGCTCGTTGCGCAAGGTGCGGCCGGCGGCGAGGAAGGCCTCGCGGGCGCGGATCAGGCTGGCGTCGGGCGGGGTGGAGTCCATGGGCGTTCCGGGGAGGAATGGGCGGATTATCTCCGCAAGCGGCGCACCCGACCGGCACGAACCGGCCGCCGGCCCCGCTCAGCGTTTCCCCATGCGGCAGGCCGCCACCAGCGCCAGGGCGAACACCCCGGCCAGCAGCAGGAAGCCCTGGGCATAGGCGGTGAGCACGCCGGGCACCACCGTGCCATACACCGACTCCCGCCAGGCGACGAACACCGCCGCCACCGCGATGCCCAGCATGCCGCCAAGCTGGCGGGCGTAGCTGATCACCGCCGACGACTGGCTCAGCTGATGCGGCTCCAGATGGCGCAGCGTGGCGAGATTGAGCGCCGGCAGGATCATGCCCAGGCCGACGCGGCCAAGCACGGTGACGAAGATCAGTTCGCCGTGGCCTATGCCCTTCGCCAGCAGCGCGAACAGCAGGAAGGAGAGGCCGAAGCAGGCCAGGCCGGCGACGGTGATCCACTGCGGCGACACCTTGTCCGCCAGCCGCCCGGCCGGCGGAATGGTAGCCGCCAGCGCCAGCCCGGCCGGCACCAGCACCATGCCGGCGGCGGCCGCGCCGAAGCCGAGTGCGTTCTGCAGGAACACCGGAATCAGATAAGTGGACGCATACAGCCCGAAGCCGTAGGCGAAGGCCACCGTGGTGCCCATGGCGAAGCTGCGGTGGCGGAACAGGCCCAGGCTGATCAGCGGCTTCTTCACCCGCCGCGCGTGGTGCACGAAGCAGGCCAGCAGGCCGGCGGCGAGCGCCAGCTGCGCCAGCGTCCACGGTGCCAGCAGGCCGCTGTGCTGCAGGCTGGCGACGGACTCGATCAAGGCCAGCGTGCCGGCGGTGAGCAGCGCCAGCCCCCACCAGTCGAAGCCGTGGCGCGGCGCCGCCTCCGCCCGCGGCAGCAGGTAGAGTGCGCTGCCGACGGCGAGCACGCAGAAAGGCAGGTTGAGCAGGAAGATCGCCGGCCAGCCGTAGCGGTCCAGCAGCATGCCGCCCAAGGCCGGCGCCACCGCCGGCGCCAGCACCAGGCTGAAGCTGAGCGCGCCGGAAGCCCGCCCCTGCACGCCGGGCGGAAAGCTGCGCATCACCACCAGCGGCCCCAGCGGCTGCAGCATGCCGGCCGCCAGCCCCTGGACGACCCGGGTGAACACGAGGAAGGGGAAGTTGGTGGCCAGCGCGCCGGCCACGCTGGCCAGCAGCATCAGCAGCACCGCACCGAGGAAGAGGCGGCGGAAACCGCAGCGATCCAGCAGCCAGGGCGTGGGCAGCATGCCTACCGTCATCGCTGCCATGAAGCCGGTGATGGCCCACTGCACCTGTTCCTGCCCGAGGGCAAAATCCCGCATCAGCGCCGGCACCGCCACGTTGAAGCTGGTGGTGGCCAGCACACCGGCGATGGTGCCCAGGCTGGCGACGATCAACACCATCCACTTGTAACGCCCGCCATGGCGCTGGGTGTGGACTTCCGCCGGCAGGGCACGGAACAGGTCGCGGATGGGGGAGGACATGGTGGACATTTCGCCCGGCAGGGACCAAGCTTTCCGTTAGCACATCAATAATTAGCATGCTAATGAAAAACCTGGTCAAAGATCAACACGCTGTCGCCACCCTGCTCCACCGCGCCGCCGCCCTGTGGCGGGTGAAACTGGACGAACGCCTGCGCCCCTGGGGCATGACCCAGGCCACCTGGCGGGTGCTGTGGGCGCTGCACACCGCCGAGGAACGCTACAACCAGAGCAGCCTCGCGGCCCGCCTCGGCATAGAAACGCCGACGCTGGTGCGCCTGCTGGACCGCATGGAGAAGCTGGGCCTGGTCGGCCGCAGCCCGGATGCCCAGGACCGCCGCCAGAAATACCTGGAGATCAAGCCGGACGGGCTGGCGCTGGTCGCCCGCATCGAGGGCGAGGTGATAGGCATGCGGCAAGCCATGCTGGCCGGCCTGGACCAGGCGGAGCTGCAAGCCTGCCTGAAGGTGCTGGAGCGGGTGATCGCCAATGGCAGCGCCACGCCGGCGAAGGATGAGGCGGGTTGAGCCGGAGGACTGGATAGCGGGCGGATGGCGCCGGACCGCGGCCAACGCTGCTTCCCTGGCGCTTTCCGGTGGAAGCCACCGGCGATGGCTCGACGGCTGCTGACGCCCTTGCGGGCGCCCCCTCTCCCCCTCCCGCGAAGGGAGAGGGGGCGGTGCTGAGGGCTTGCTCTGCGTGCGGTCGGTCAAGGGGGTGCAGCTGGCGCCTGGGGCTCGCCCGGCGCAACCTCCCCTATCGCCGACCGTCTGGCACCGGGTCTCACCTTTACCCCCCTCCCTCCGGAGCGGAGGCTGAAAAGCAAAGCACGGCCTCGCCCCACCAGAACCTCCCGTGGCCGGCGGGCCACAGGGCCGAAGCGCGAAGCGAGGGCCGGAAGAAGGGCTACGGCCTCAAAGCATGAAACGCACGGCTCCCGACAGCAAGCTCCCGCGAAGAACCACGCGGCGACACCCAGCCGCCACGCCCCCGATCGTGCTAACCG
>NZ_WUEI01000173.1 GCF_012911025.1 Azoarcus sp. TTM-91
CCCCTCTCCGCCGCACCCACCCACGTCTCTCCGCAAAGGAGTTGAGCATGCAGACCCACGATCTCATCGGCATCGGCTTCGGCCCTTCGAACATCGCCCTGGCCATCGCGCTGGACGAGAAACGCCATACCGGGCAACCGGTGGACGCCCTCTTCATCGAGAAGCAGGCCAGCTTCACCTGGCACCCGGACATGGTGCTGGACCATGCGCACATGCAGATCTCCTTCCTCAAGGATCTCACCACCCTGCGCAACCCCACCAGCCGCTTCACCTTCGTCAACTACCTGCACGAAAAACAGCGCCTGCCGGACTTCATCAACCTCAAGACCTTCTACCCCAGCCGCCAGGAATTCAGCGACTACCTCGGCTGGGCCGCCGCCCAGTTCGCCGACCGCTGCGCCTATGCCGAAGAAGTGTTCGAGATCCTGCCCGAGCGGCAAGGCGATGAAGTCAGCCTGCTGCGGGTACGCTCCCGCCGCGCCGACGGCAGCGTGCGCGAGCGCCTGGCACGCAACCTCGTCGTCAGCATGGGCGGCACCACCAACATCCCGGAAGCCTTCCGCCCGTTCAAGGACGAGCCCCGCATCTTCCATTCCCACAACTACCTCAGCCGGGTCGACAAACTCGGCCCGCTGAAGAAGGTCGCCGTCGTCGGCGGCGGCCAGAGCGCCGCCGAAATCTTCATGGAACTGCACGGCCGCGACGCCAGCACCCAGGTGGACCTCATCATGCGCGCCCGCGCCATCCGCCCGTCGGACGACAGCCCTTTCGTCAACGAGATCTTCAACGCCGACTTCACCGACTACGTCTACGACCGCAGCGAGGACGAGCGCGCCAAGCTGTTCAAGGAGTTCTGGCACACCAACTACTCCGCCCCCGACCTCGAACTGGTGCAGCAGATCTTCAAGGTGATGTACGAGCAGAAAGTCGCCGGCAAGCAGCGCCACCGCCTGCTGCGCCGCCACCAGGTCCAGGAAGTGCGCGCCGGCGCCGACGGCCTCCACCTGCGCCTGCTCGACGCCGACGGCCAGCTGGAACACGCCAACCGCTATGACGCGGTGATCCTCGCCACCGGCTACGTGCGCCAGCAGCACAAGGCGGTGCTCGCCCCGCTGGCCCCCTACCTCGGCGACTTCACGGTGGACCGCAACTACCGCGTCCACAGCGCCCCCGGCTTCCGTCCCCAGGTCTTCCTCCAAGGCGCTTGCGAGGCTACCCACGGCTTCAGCGACACGCTGCTGTCGGTGACGGCGGTGAGGACGGAGGAGATCCGCTGCGCGCTGGAGGAAGGGCGGGCCCAGGCGCCGGCGCGTAGCCGGGCCGCAGCCCTGCAGGCCTGATACGCCTCCACCTCGCGGCCGGATGACAGCAATCCGGCGGTTCTCGCAGAACAGGGCGGGAACCGCCGCATCCCGGGCCCACGCTTTTGACGGCCCTCCTGCGGCCCTCGCGAGCAGGCCCGCCCCCTCACTGTCCTTCATCACCTGCGGCGTTCGCCCAACGCCCGGAACACAGCCCCCGGAGCCGCCCCCGAGCAGGACTCAATTCGGAAGGTTCTCGCGCCGGCTTTGAAAGCTCATGGCGCTTGCGAGGAATTCCGGCGGGGCCATCACGATGGCCGCATGGTTTGCCCTGGACTTTTCCCCCGCAGCGCGCCCGCCAGGCCCGGCACGCTCCCCGGCCAGCGCTCCGGTTTTGGCGAATGTCGTGCGCCAGGCAGCGGGCGCTACTTCAAACGGCATACTCGGACGACAAGCCCCCCTTGTCCCACTCTTTGGGGGCCGTACGTCAACGGAAATGATTCTCATCAATCTGTCCTGTCATCCCGCAACCATTCCTATTCCCTAAGCGAGACATTTCCATGCGTTCCCTCCCCCCGCGGCGGCGCCTGCTGGCCGCAACAATCTCCAGCAGCCTTGCCATTCTCGGCGCCCTGCCGCCTCTGCACGCACTGGCCCAGGCACCGTCGCAGCAGGCCGAACAGTTGTTCACCGTCAACCTTCCGGCCCAGGCACTCAGCCAGTCACTGACGATGCTCTCGACGCAGACCGGGGTCCAGGTCTATGCGCCCAGCGACCTGGTAACCGGCCTCACCGCACCAGCCGTCAGCGGTCGCATGAGTGCACGCGAAGCCATCAACAGACTGCTGGCCGGCACCAAGCTGGCGGCGCTTACGAACGCCAATGGCAACGTGACCATCCAGACTCGTCAAACCGGCGCCATGGAGCGGGAACTGCAGGAAGTCAGGGTTCAGGCAAATGCCTACGAGGAGAACGCCTGGGGGCCGGTCGAAGGCTACCAGGCCCGGCGCAGCGCCACCGGTACGAAGACCGACACCGCGCTCATCGAAACGCCCCAGTCCATTTCCGTGGTGACCGCGGACTATGCGGAAGCGATAGGCGCCACCAATCTCAAGGAGGCCCTCAGCTACACCCCGGGGATCACGATCTCCCCGTATGGCACCGACTCACGCTATGACTGGATCTATCTGCGCGGCTTCGACGGCTATGGCAGTCTCTACCTCGACGGTCTCCCCCTTCGCAATACGGGCTCTCTCAGCGTGTGGCGCACGGAAAACTACAACCTGGAGCGCTTCGAGGTATTGCGCGGGCCCTCTTCCGTGCTTTACGGCCAGAACAGCCCGGGCGGCCTGGTGAATGTCGTCAGCAAGCGCCCTACCGACAAACCGCTGCACGAGCTCCAGTTGCAACTCGGCGAGGACTCCCGGAAACAGCTGGCGGGCGATTTCTCGGGTCCGGTCGATGAGGACGGCAAGCTGCTTTATCGCTTGACCGCCCTGGTCAAGGACGCCGAGCTTCCTGCCGAGAGCATGGCGGATGACCGCTACTTCCTCGCCCCCTCGCTAACGTGGCGCCCCTCCAGCGATACCAAACTCACCGTGCTCTCCAGCGTCATGCGCGACCGGGCCGGCGTCTATACCCGGATTGCGCCGGTGGAAGGCACGCTGCTCTACAACCCGAACGGCAAGATTCCCTCCTCCAACTTCCTCAGCGAACCGGACTTCAACCAGTTCGACCAAGACCAATGGATGCTGGGCTATGCCTTCGAACATCGGCCCAACCAGAACTGGACCTTGCGGCAAAACGCGCGCTACAGCCATATGGAAGTCGACTACTGGCAGGCTGGCACGACGCGCTTCGTCCAGGTGGACGCCGGCAACCCGAGCAGCGCCGCGAACTACCGCAGGCGCTACCTGACGGTGAGCGGCACCCAGTCCGACGCCTCCAGCTTCGTCATCGACAACCAGGCAGAGGGCAAGCTGAAGCTGGGGGAGACCGAGCACACCCTGCTGCTTGGCCTGGATTATCAGCGTACCCACTTCGATGAGGCTTCGTACTATCAGCGCACCACGCTGACGATCGACATCTATGACCCCACCTACGGCGCAAACCTGCCGATTCCGGCGCCTTACACGGATTCCGACATCCGGCTGTGGCAAACCGGGCTTTACTTCCAGGACCAGATCAAGTTCGGTGGGCGCTGGGTGGCCACCTTGGGCGGACGCTACGACTGGGCCAAGGTCGAGAGCGATGACCATCTCACCAATACCAAATCGCGCCAGACAGACGAGAAATTCACCGGCCGCGCCGGCCTGGTCTACCTCGCCGAGAATGGCCTGGCGCCCTACCTGAGCTATGCCGAGTCCTTCGTTCCCAACGTGGCCGTCAACCCCGCGACCGGAAAGGCCTTCGACCCGGAGACCGGCGTCCAGTACGAAATCGGCTTGCGCTACCAGCCGCCTGGCCGCAATGACAGTTACAGCATCGCGGCCTTCGATCTGCGGCGGCGCAACAACATCACCACCGACGCTTCATTCGTTCCCAGCCAGCGGGGCGAAGTGACCGTGCGGGGCCTGGAACTCGAAGCCCATATCCAGCCGCTGCCGCAACTCAGCGTGAACCTCAGTTATTCCTACACCCCGAAAGCCGACGTGACCCGGAGCATAGACCCGAGCGAAGTCGGCAAGCAGGCGAACCCGGTTTCACGCAATCAAGCCGCGGCCTGGGCGGATTACCGCTTTCCCTTCGGCTTGAGGTTCGGCCTGGGGGCGCGCTACATGGGCCCCAACAGCGGCTATGAAGGTAATGCCCCCAAGACCGTTCCTGGCTACACCATCTTCGACGCCATGGTTGGCTACGACTATGGTCCCTGGAGCCTGGCACTCAACGCGCGGAACCTCACCGACAAGACCTACTACAGCCAGTGCGGCTCCACGGTTTGCTACTTTGGAGACGAGCGCAAGCTCATCGCAACCGCGACCTACCGCTGGTAAATGCCCCCGGGAGGAGCGGTGGCCGGGCGGCGCCGCTCCTCCTGTTCCCGGCCCCCTCTGCCTGAGGCGGCCGGTTTCTCCGTCGCGGTTCCTGGGTCACCCATCCAACTGCAGAAGCCGATCCCTGACCGCCTCTATGAAGGCCGCGCTGCGGACTATCGTCAGGTGTCCTGTTCCAGGAACCACCGTCTGTGTACGGATCGTCCCGTGTCGAGTCCAATCACGGGGAAAGACATGGCGCCTGTCCCATGCATCGGCGGCCAGCCACACATCCATCTCGACGCCCACCTTCCCGTAGTCGTACTCCATCAGCATCCTCTCGGCATCCAACAAAGCCCACTGCAAGTACTCTTTCGAAGCGTAGCCGGGGCCATCCAGCGGCATGTCACCCTCCGCCGCGAGCGCATTGGCCAGTATCTGATCGCGCAAGCCGGAGGGCAGACGATCCAGCAAGGCCTGCCACTGCGCGGCCATCTCCGATCTATTCCGCCAGGCGTCCAGGCGCTTGCGGGCCGCGTCCTGCTGCAAAGCGGTCAAGGCCGGCGGGGATGGCAGCGCGGGAACGGCTACGTCGACCAGGCCGAGGAAACTCACCGGCAAATCGTCCGCAAGCTGACGAGCGGTCTCGAACGCCAGATCGCCCCCGAATGACCAGCCCAGCAGGGCGCAGGGTCCGCCCCGGGTCTCACGCCTGATGTGCTCCGCATACCCAGCCGCCAAACGTTCCAGTGAGCTGTGTTTCCAGCGCCGGGACGTGAGCGCATGGCTGACGAAGGCATGGACGGGCCTGTCTCCCTGCAGCGCTTCCGCAAGCTGCCGATACTCGGATGAATTCACGATCAGGCCGGGAAAGCAGTACAGAGGCACGCCCCGTCCCCCTTCGGCCAGGACGACCACGTCCAGCATCTCCGGCCCGGCGACGGCCAGCGCAGCTTGATCGGCAAGGCGGTGATGGCGGAACAGTTCCGCAAGCGCCATTTCGGGCAGCCCGAGGATTTCCCGCGTACGCGGCAGTGCCCCGAGGGCGAGCAAGGAATGCCCTCCGAGTTCGAAGAAGCTGTCCTGCCGCCCGACCCGCTCCACACCGAGCACCTCGGCCCACATCGCGGCGAGCCCCTCTTCCACTTCGCCCTGGGGTGCTTCGTAGGCTTGGGCACTTCCCGCTCCGGCCTTGGGTAGTGCCTTGCGGTCTATCTTGCCGTTGGCGTTCAGCGGCAGACCGTCCAACACCATCAGCACCGACGGCACCATGTAGTCCGGCAGTTGCTCGCCGAGCTTGGTGCGCAGTCCGGCGGTGTCGATCTCCTCGCCTGCCTGGGCCGAGACGTAGCCCACCAGCCGTGCGCCCCCCGGGCCTTCGTCGGCCACCACCACCGCTTCACGCACTTCCGGCTGGGCCAGCAGTTGCGCTTCCACTTCGCCCAGTTCGATGCGGAAGCCGCGGATCTTTACCTGGTGGTCTATCCGGCCCAGGTACTCCAGCTCGCCTTCCGCGTTCCAGCGCACCAGGTCACCGGTACGGTACAGCCGCCCACCGGCTTCGTCGTAGGGGTCGGCGATGAAGCGTTCGGCACTCAGGCCGGGGCGGTTCAGGTAGCCGCGCGCCAAGCCGACCCCGCCCAAGTAGAGCTCGCCGGCCACGCCGGCCGGCGTCAGGTTCAGTTCGCCATCGAGTACGTGGGTCCGGATATCGGTGATCGGTGCGCCGATGGGCACCAGGCTGCGGCCGTCGGCACGGCAGGTCCAGTGGGTGACGTGGATGGTGGTTTCGGTGGGACCGTACAGGTTGTACAGGCCGGCACCCGGCAGCCGTTGGGCGCAGGCTTCCTGCACGCCGGCCGGCATGGCTTCGCCACCGCACAGGATGTGCTTCAGACGGGTTTCGTGCTCGATGCCTTCATGGGCCAGGAAGGCTTGCAGCATCGCCGGTACGAAGTTCACCGTGGTGACGCCATGTTCGCGGATGCGGGCGATGATGCGTTCCGGGTCGCGGTGCTCTTCTGGCTGGGCCACCGCGAGGCTGACGCCGGCACTCAGCGGCCAGAAAATTTCCCAGACGGAGACGTCGAAGCCGAACGGGGCTTTGTGCAGGACGACGTCGGCGGACTGCAGGCGGTAGTGGTCCTGCATCCAGCACATGCAGCTGGTGAGGGCCGCATGCCGCACCGCGGCGCCCTTGGGCCGCCCGGTGGAGCCTGAGGTGTAGATCACATAGGCCAGGTTCTCTCCGCTCACCGGTACTTCGGGGTTGTGCGCCGGCTCGGCCGTCAGCGCCAGCGTGTCCAGTTCCAGGACAGTGAGTCCGCTCGGTAGCGGCAGCTGTG
>NZ_WUEI01000174.1 GCF_012911025.1 Azoarcus sp. TTM-91
TGTCCAAACTCACAGGCTTTACGCCCCTTTCGGGGCGTCCCCCCCTCCCCGGCCCTCCCCCGCGAGGGGGGAGGGGGAAAAACTGAACCGGCGGGGTTCATCTGTCCTGATCTGGCTCATCTGCCTGATCTAATCTGCCTAAGCTGGCTTGAGCGCATAAATAGCCCGGCCCTCCCGAACCGCCTCCAGACTTCAGCGCGCCGCCAGCCGCACCGCGCCGTCCAGGCGGATGGTTTCGCCGTTCAGCATCACGTTGTCCACGATGCTGATCGCCAGCTTGGCGAACTCCTCCGGCTCGCCCAGGCGCTGCGGGAAGGGCGTGCCCTCGCCCAGCGATTTCTGCACTTCCAGCGGCAAGCCGCGCATCATCGGGGTGATGAACAGGCCGGGGGCAATGGTCACCACGCGGATGCCGAAGCGCGCCAGTTCGCGGGCGATGGGCAGCGTCATCGACACGATGCCGCCCTTGGAGGCGGAATACGCGGCCTGGCCGATCTGGCCCTCGTAGGCCGCCACCGAGGCGGTGTTGATGATCACGCCGCGCTCGTTGTCGGCCTGCGGCTCGCCCTTGCTCATGGCCTCGGCGGCCAGGCGGATCATGTTGAAGGTGCCAACCAGGTTGATCTGGATGCAGCGGGCGAAGTCGCCCAGCGGCATCACGCCTTCCTTGCCCAGCACCTTGCCGGCAGTGCCGACGCCAGCGCAGTTCACCAAGCCCTGCAGGCCGCCGAAGCGGCTCAGCGCGAGGTCCACCGCCGCCTTGGCATCCGCCTCGTCGGCAACGTTGGTGCGCTGGAAGGCAGTGCGCGCGCCCAGCTCGGCTGCCAGCTTCTCGCCCTGCTCCGCGTTGAGGTCGGCGATCACCACCTTGGCGCCGGCCGCGTGCAGCGCGCGCACGGTGGCCTCGCCCAGGCCGGAGGCGCCGCCGGTGACGATGAAGGTGTTGTTGTCGAATTTCATGTGCGTGTCCTGTTCATTTCGCCTGTTGCTTCATGTCCGGTCGGCCACCCTCGCCGTTGGTGCCGGGCCTGTCGAAGCCGGCTGGCATGCGCCAGGGCCCCACGACAGGCTCAGGGCGAACGGTGGGGCGGGCGGTCACCTCAAGCCGCGTTCTCAACCACGATGGCCACGCCCTGGCCGCCGCCGGCGCAGGCGGAGGACACGCCGAACTGCAGCCCGGCCTCCTGCAGCTCGCGCGCCACGGTGGTGGTCAGGCGCACGCCGGAGGCGCCCAGCGGATGGCCGATGGCGATGGCGCCGCCATGCACGTTGGACTTGTCGCGGTCCAGCCCCAGCTCCTGCTCGCAGGCGAGGTACTGGGCGCCGAAGGCTTCGTTGATCTCGACGCGGCCGAGGTCGCCGACGGTGAGGCCGGCTTTCTTCGCCGCCGCGCGGATGGCTGGCGCCGGGCCGATGCCCATGATCTCCGGCGGCACCGCCACCGCCGCGCCGGCGACGATGCGGGCCAGCGGCTTCAGGCCGTGGGCGCGCACCCAGTCGCCGTGGGCGACGATGACCGCCGCCGCGCCATCGACGATGGCGGAGCTGTTGCCGCCGGTCTGCACGCCGCCAAAGGCGGGCTTCAGCTTCTGCAGCGTCTCGAAGCTGGTGGTGCGCACATGGCCGTCGCGCTCGCAGCGCTCGGCACGGTCGGCCAGCTTGAGGCCGCGCGGCTTGTAGCTGGCCAGCTCCCAGTGGCTGTTCACCACCGCCGCCACCTCGCCGTCGAAGTAGCCGGCCTCCCAGGCCGCGGCGGCGCGGGCGAAGCTCTGTTCGGCGAAGCGGTCCACCGCCTCGCGGGAAATGTTGTAGCGCTTGGCCAGGTTCTCGGCGGTGTCGCCCATGGAGCCGCCGAACACCGTGTCCTTGGTCGCTTCCCACAGGAAGTCGCGGAAATCCACCTGGCCCATGCGGAAGCCGGCGCGGTGGGTGTAGGAGGCCACCGGGTTGCGCGACATGGATTCGGTGCCCACCGCCAGCGCCACCTTGGTCTTGCCCAGGGTGATCTGGTCGGCGGCGGTGAGGATGGCTTCGAAGCCGGTGCCGCACAGGCGCTGCACCAGCACCGCCGGCACCTCCGCCCGCACGCCGGAATAGAGGCCGATGTGGCGCGGCATGAAGTAGGCGTCGAAGCTGGCCTGCGCCATGTTGCCGGCGACGATGGCGCCGATCTCGCCGGCGGCGATGCCGCTGCGCTCAAACAACGCTCGGGCGGCATAGATGCCGAGGTCGGTGGGCGAAACGTCGCGCAGCACGCCGTTGTAGTCGGCGAAGGGGGTGCGGCAGCCGGCCACCAGCCAGATGTCGTCGTAGGCGGTCGCCAGCGCGGCGGCTTCGGAGGATTGGAAGGCGTTGCTCATGTCTGCGGTCCCTTGCCCTTGCGGTTGAGGAAATGGCCGATGCGCTCGGCGACTTCGGGGCTGGTCTGGGTCAGCGCCGCGGTCAACGATTCGACGAAGAAGCCGTCGTCGGTAGCCATGTTGGTGATGCGGGAGATGGCGGAAACCATGGCCCAGTTGGCCATGGGCGCGTTCTCGGCGATGCGCCGCGCCAGCTGCTGCGCCTTGGCCAGCGCCTCGCCGGGGCCGACCAGGTAGTGGGCCAGGCCCAGGCGCAGACCTTCCTCGGCGTCGAGGATGCGGCCGGTGAGCATCATTTCGCACATGCGGCCGGGGCCGATGATGCGCGCCACCCGCACCGAGGCGCCGCCGCCGACGAAGATGCCGTGGCGGCCTTCCGGCAGCTGGTAGATGGTGTTGGGTTCGGAGATGCGCACATGGGTGGCTGTGGCCAATTCCAGGCCGCCGCCGATGACCGCGCCCTGCATGGCCGCCACCACCGGGATGCCGCCGTTCTGGATGCGGTCGAAAATGCGGTGCCAGCCGCGCGAGTGCTGCATCACGCCGAAGGGCTCGCGGTGCTGGTGCTCGGCCAGGTCCAGGCCGGCGCAGAAGTGCTCGCCCTCGCCCGCCAGGATGATCACCCGGGTGCCTTCCGGCGTGGCGATCAGCGCCTCTTCCAGCGCCCCGAGCAGGCGGTCGCTGACCGCGTTGCGCTTGGCCGGGCGCGCCAGCGTGATGGTGTAGATGTTGTCCTCGGTCGAGGTCCGGACCAGTTGTTCGCTCATGGATGCCTTCCTTGCTGCGGACGCCGGCGCTCAGGCGGCCGGATGTACCGTGATGACCGTCTTGTCCTGCACGTCCGCGTACAGGTACTCGACGAGGTCGGCGCGGCGGTTGAGCACCGCGCGCTGGTTGATGTAGCCCTTGTCGGTGATCTCGCCCGCCTCCACCGACGGCGGCTCGGCCATCAGCAGCGCGCGCGCCGGGTAGGTGGAGGAGCCGCCGCCGGTCTTCATCATCATCGCCATGCCCTGGCGCACCCGGTTGCGCACCGCCGGGTTCAGCAACACGTCGATGGCGGGCGCGTCTTCCGGCATGTCGGGGCACAACTTGCGGCACTCCGGCATGTTGGGGAAGACGAGGAAGCCGATCTCGTCGCGGTCGTGGCCGGTGACGACGATGTCCTGCGCCACCGGCTTCAGCGCGTCGATGCCGGCCACCCGCAGCGAACCGACGTGCACCCAGGTGCCGGTGAGCAGCTTGAAGTCCTCGCCGACGCGGCCGTCGAACAGCAGGCCCAGCTCCGGGCGCTCGGGGTCAACGAACTCCACCGCGTCGCCGATCAGGTAATAGCCCTCCTCATCGAAGGACTTGGCGGTGATGTCCGGTTGCTTCCAGTAGCCGGGGAACACGTTCGGGCCTTTCACCCGCACTTCCAGCTTGTCCACCGCCGGCACCAGCTTCAGCGCGGTGCCCGGCACCGGCACGCCGATGACGCCGGAGCGTATGGCCTGGAAGTGGCAATCGGTGGCCATCGGCGAGGTCTCGGTGGAGCCCCAGGACGACACCATGGTGACGCGGTGGCCGGTGGTTTCCTCAGAGAGATCCTCCAGCGCGGTCCACAAGTGCTGCGGCAGCGCCGCGCCGGCGTAGAAGATGATGGTGAGGCGCCTGAAGAAGGCCTCGCGCAGCGCCGGGTCGTCGCGCAGCCTGGGCACCATCATGTCGAAGGCGCGCGGCACGCTGAAGTACTGCGTGGGCGACACTTCCAGCAGGTTGCGCAGGGTGCGGTCCAGCAGCGCCGGCGTCGGCTTGCCATCGTCCAGGTACATGCTGCCGCCGGAGCGCAGCACCATGTTGAAGTTGTGGTTGCCGCCGAAGGTATGGCTCCACGGCAGCCACTCCAGCAGCACCGGCGGCGCATCCTCCAGGAAAGGCCACACCAGCGCCTTGGCGGCCTGGTTGGAGCACAGCATGCGGTGGGTGTTGATGACCGCCTTGGGCGTGCCCACCGAGCCGGAGGTGAACAGGAACTTGGCGATGGTGTCGCCATTGATGCGATCGAAGGCGGCCAGCACGGCGGCCTCGTCGCTCGCCGCCTCGATGGCGGCGAAGGGGGTGAAGCTGCCGACATCCGCGCTATTGCCGCCGGCCACCACCACGCCGTCGTGCAGCGACGCGACGGCCTCCAGCGCCGGGCGGAAGCGCTCCACCGGATCGGCGTAGATCACGCCCGGGCGCAGCAGCTCGATGTTGCCCTTGAGCTTGGCGAAGTCCTTCGACATCAGCGAGTTGCCGGAGGAGATGGAGCTGACCGGAACGCCGATGTGCATCGCCGCCAGTATCAGCAGCGCATGCTCCACCGAGTTGTCGGACAGGATCACCACCGGCCGCTCGGCCGACAGGTTCTGCTTCAGCAGCCAGCTGCCGATGGCGATGACGCGGCGACGCGCCTCGCCATAGCTCAGCTTCTGCCACTCGCCATCCCGGCCGCGTTCGGCCAGGAAAAGGCGCTGCGGATCGGCGCGGTTCCAGTGCTCCAGCCACTCGCCGATGCAGCGCGACCAGGTTTCGGGAAGAGGAATCCCGGAGCGCAGGACGCGCACACCATCTCCCCGCGTTTCGACGTCGACGACCGGCCTGGCGAACATACGGTCGATGTCACGAATCACCTTGTCCATAGGATTCCTCGTCCTCTCCTCAGCCTTACTCGGAGCGCAGCAGCTTGTAGCTGCCGTTCTCCACCTTGACCAGCACGCGGGCGCGCTCGTCATGGCCGAAGTGGTCGGTCGGGCTCATGTTGAACACGCCATGCACGCCCACCACGTTCTTGGTGTTCTCGATGGCGTCGCGCAGCGCGGCGCGGAACTCCGGCGTGCCCGGCTTGGCCTTCTTCAGCGCCACCGGAACAGCGGCGTCGAGGATGAGGTAGGCATCCCACAGGTGGGCGCCCTGCGGGCCGACCGAACCGGCGCCGTACTTGGCCTCGTACAGCTTCACGTAGTTGGCGATCACCGCCTTCATCGGGTTGCTGTCGGCCAGCTGATCGCCGACCACGATGGGGCCGGTGACGAAGATGCCGCCTTCCAGCGCCTTGCCGCCCACCCGCAGCACGTCACGGCCGATGGCGCCGTGGGTCTGGTAGATGCGGCCCTTGTAGCCGCGCTCCACCAGGGTGGAATGCGGCAGCGCGGACGGCGTGCCGGAGGAAACGATGAGGATGGCGTCCGGCTTGGCGGAAATCAGCTTCATCGCCTGGCCCATCACCGAGGTGTCGGCGCGGTTGAACTTCTCGTTGATGGTGAGCTGGATGCCCTTGGCTTCGGCCGCCTTCTTCATCTCGGCCATGAAGCTCTCGCCATAAGGGTCGGCGAAGCCGATCACGCCTATGGTCTTCACGCCGTTGGCCGCCATGTCGTCGGCGATGGCGCCGGCCATGATGCGGTTGTGCTGCGGCATGCGGAACAGCCAGTGCTCCTTCTCCGGCGCCAGCGAAGCCACCGGGCCCAGGCCCAGCAGCGGCGTCTTGGATTCCACCGCGATCTCGGTCACGGCGATGGTGTTGGACACGGTGGAAGAACCCACCAGCACGTCCACCTTGTTCTCTTCGGCCAGCTTCTTGGCGTTCTTCGAAGCCTGGGTGGGGTCGGTGGCATCGTCCAGCACGATCCAGTTCACCTTCTCGCCGCCCACCGTCGCCGGCAGCAGCGCCACGGTATTCTTCTGCGGCGCGCCCAGCGCCGAGGCCGGGCCGGTGGCGGACACGGTGATGCCGACGGTGAGATCGGCCAGCGCGGCACCGCTTGCGAACAGGGATGCCACGACCGTTGCGACTGCAAGTCTCCTGAACTTCATGTTTCCTCCTGATTTATGTGGCTGCCGCGCTGAAGCGGCAGTTGCTGCTGGCGGCCGCGGATCGATGTCCGCGGCTCGTTCTTCCGCTGGCGGGAAAGGGATCTCCTGCCCCTCTCGTCCCTTGCCTTCCCGCCATCGCTCTCTTGCCGGGGAGTGCTGCGTCTGTCCTTCCCCTTCTTTCTGCTTGTCCTTGCGTGCCGGTGCTCAAGCCGCCAGCATCGCCTGATGCTTCCCGCCCAGCCCCAGATAAGCCTCGATGACCCTGGGATCATCCTTCAACTGCGCCGCCGGCCCCTCCATCGCGATCTGGCCGGTCTCCAGCACATAGGC
>NZ_WUEI01000175.1 GCF_012911025.1 Azoarcus sp. TTM-91
GGAGAGGGGGGCGTGAGAGAGGCGGGCGCTGCTGGGCGGTCGGCGGGTGTGGCGGAGTTGCCGCGGGCGGGTTTCAGCCGTGCGGGTGGCGGCTGGGGTGAAGGCAGCGGGGCGCGGCCGGCCTCAGTGCGTGGCGGCCATGTGGGTGGAGGCGTCCTCGGCGGACACATCTTCGACGGCGTTGCCCTTCTCGTCAGGCGTCAGGCCCCAGTCGCCGTAGAGGTACCAGTCTTCTCCCAGCAGCTCCGCCGGGTGCTGGGTGCGGCCGGAGCCGTTGCCGCAGCCCAGCGAGGTGGTGGGGCAGTACTTGTCGCAGCCCCAGCAGATGCGCTCGGGGTGCTTGGGGTTCAGGGGGAATTTCTTGGCCATGATCGCAGGCGCTTTTACGCCGGGTAACGCAGGTAGGAAACGGATATCCCCTCGCCGGGCCGCTCGGAGGAGGAAGCGTGGGCGCCCGAGCGATTGTCCGGATCGCGTGAGGAGGCGAGCGCCGTGGCCCGGTGAAGGGATGGGCGGATTATCCGGCCGCTTCCCGGGCGCGCTCCATGATCCAGATCAAGTGAGCCAGGCCGGCGCCACAGGTGCTTGCCGCATGGCAAACGATTTTTGGGACTTGATTGGGGTCAAGGAGCGGCCCGGCTGCGGCGCAAACAATCCGGCTTCATCTGCTACCCCGGAGAGAGCCCGAATGGACCGCCTGACCCACTTCATGCAGCACCACCATGGCCACTGCGACGAGGCCTTCGCCACCGCCGAGGCCGATGCCCACCGCGGCGACTGGAGCGCCTGCGCCGCCAGCCTGGCCCGCTTCCGCGCCGACCTGCTCGGCCACCTGGCGGTCGAGGAGGAGCGCATCTTCCCCGCCTTCGAGGCCAGCACTGGCAACACCGCCGGCCCCACCCGGGTGATGCGCGCCGAGCATGAGGAGATGCGCGAGCTGCTGGGCTGGCTGGACGAGGCGCTGGCTGGCCGCAACGCCATCGCCTTCGCCGATGCCGCCGAAACCTTGCTCATCCTGCTGCAGCAACACAACATGAAAGAGGAGAACATCCTCTATCCGATGTGCGACCGGATACTGGGTGGCGACGAAGTGGCCTTCAACCAGCTGATGGGGGAGGTTGAGCAGGCTTTGATGGAGGTGGCTCATGGCTGAGCGGGCAGGGGAGGGGGCGGCGGGCGAGGCTGCCGGCGCGCCCCGGGTGATAGACGCGCGCGACATGGTTCCGCCGGAGCCGATGGAGCGCACCCTGGAAGCGCTGGATTTCCTCGAACGCGGCGAGGAGTTGCAGCTGTGGCTCAACCGCGAGCCCTTCCCGCTCTACCGGATACTGAACACCAACGGCTACGCCTACCGCACCGAGTACATCGAGGACGACGGCCGTTTCATCGTCCACATCCGGCACGCCGGCCACTAAGCGCGGCCGCCACGGCGACCGCATTCCCCGCGGGAGGCAGGCCGATGGCCGCCGAACTTTCCTTCGAGCAGGCGCCGCCGCTGTCGGTGCCGCTGCGCTTCTTCTTCACCGCGCCGCTGTTCGCCCTCGCCGCCGGCCTGCTGCTGGCGCTGCGCGGCGAGGCGGTGTTCGCCAGCCGGTGGACGCCGGAGGCGCTGGCGGCCACTCATCTGCTCACCGCCGGCACCATGCTGCAGATCATGCTGGGCGCGCTGTTCCAGGTGCTGCCGGTGGCCGCCGGCGCCAACGTGGCGCAGCCGCGCCTGCTCGCCGGGCTGGTGCATCTGGCCTTGAGTGCTGGCGGCGCGGCGCTGGCCTGCGCCTTCCTGTGGAGCGACGCGCAGTTCTTTCACCTCGCTGCCGGCCTGCTCGGGCTGGCTGTGGCGGCGCTGGTGCTGGGCGTTTCCGTCGGCCTGTGGCGCACGCCGGCGCTGGGCGCCACCGTGTGGGGGCTGCGCGGGGCGATGCTGGCGCTGGTCGTCACCGTCGGCCTGGGCGTGGCGCTGGCGCTGGTGCGCAGCGGCGACCTCGGTGGCCGCTGGATGGTGCTATCCACCCTGCACCAAGCTTGGGGGCTGGGCGGCTGGGCCGGCCTGCTGCTGGCGGCGGTCGCCTGGCTGGTGGTGCCGATGTTCCTGCTGACGCCGTCTTATCCCACCCTGTTCACCCGCGGTCTGCCGGCGGCCATAGGCGCGGTGCTCACCACCGGTTCACTGGTGATGGCGACGCCGGCCGGCTGGGGCGGCGGCTGGGCGGAGCGGCTGCTGGCCATCGGCCTGGCGCTGGCCGCCGCCGCCTTCGCCTGGGCCACGCTGACGTTGCAACGCCGCCGCCGGCGCAAGATCACCGATGCCTGCTTCCGCTTCTGGCGGTTGGCGATGCTGGCGCTGACGCTGGCGGCGGGGCTGCTCGCCGCCAGCGCCACCGGCCTCGCGCCGGATACCGGCCTGGGCTTGCCGCTGGGCGTGCTGGCGCTGGCCGGTGTATTCCTGTCGGTGATGCTGGGCATGCTCTACAAGATCGTGCCCTTCATCCTGTGGCTGCACCTGCGGCGCAAGGTGAGCCGCCCGCCGGCGATGACCCGCCTGGTCACCGAGGCGCGCCAGTTGCTGCACTACCGCCTGCACCTGGCCAACCTGCTGGCGCTGCTGCTGGCCACGCTGTGGCCGCCGGCGGCGATGGCGGGCGGCCTGCTGCTGGCGGCCTCCGGCGGTTTGCTGCTGGTGAACCTGGCCGGCGCGCTGCGGGCTTACCTGGCGGTGGAGCAGGTACCGGCGGTGGCGCTGTCCTGAGCCGGCCCGCTCAGCCTTCGTGCGCCCGCAGGCGGCGCAGGTCGTGCAGGGTGATGTGGCGGCCGGCGACGGTGATGAGGCCGCTGTCGGCGAGGTCGTGGAAGATGCGCGACAGGGTTTCCGGGGTGAGGTTGAGGCGCGAGGCGATCACCTGCTTGCTGGTCGGCAGGTCGATGCGGCACTCGCCGCTGTCCACGTCCTCCGGCGTCTGCTGCAGCAGGTAGCCGATCACCCGCTGGGTGCTGGAGCGCAGGGTGTAGGTCTCGACGTCGCGCACCAGGCTGTGCAGGCGGATGGAGAGGCCGGCGAGCAGCTTGCGGGCGAAGCGCGGGTCGTCGTCCAGCTGGCCGAGGATGGCGTCATGGCCGATGGCGAGCAGGGTGCTGTCGACCAGCGCCTCGGCGAACACCGGGTAGGGCCGCTCCATGAACATCACCGCCTCGCCGAAGCTCTGCCCGGCGCCTATCACTTCCACCACTTTCTCGTTGCCCTGGGCGGAGGAGAAGGCCAGCTTCACCTGGCCGCGCAGCACGCAGAAGAAGCCGCGCGGGGTGTCGCCGCGCTGGAACAGCACCTCGCCGCGGGCCAGCGTGCGTTCGCGGCTCTGGCGGGCGATGCGGGCGATGTCTTCGTCGGCGAGTTCCGAGAACAGGGGCACCTGGCGCAGTTGGGCGATCAGGGCAGGGGGGGCGGTGGGGAGTTCTCCGGCCATCGTTGTTCAGCCTGTTATGTGATGTAGCCGTCGATTCTAGCCCATGGGCAAAGCGGGCTGCCTGGCTGGCCAGCGCGGGGCGGGCCTGTCGATTGCAAGCGCAGGGCAGAGCGTGGACAGAAGGCCGCGGGCGGAGAAAACAAAAGGCCCCCGCTCGGGGGCCTGGCGATGGCGGCGGCGGACGCGCCGCCGGCCGGCCTCAGCGGGTGGCGGTCTGGACCGGCTGCGGGCGGACTTCCTCGGCGACCTGGGTGGCCGCCTGGGCCTTGGCGACGCCGGGCAGCGCGACGGCGCGCGGGCCGTGGCTGACCTTGCGCACGCTGTCGGCCGCGGCCGCGGCGGTGGTGCCGGCAGCGGCTTCGCTGGCGGCGGTCTGCTTGGCGGCGGTACGGGCGCGCTCGATGGCGCCCCAGTCCGGGCCGGCGATGCTGCTGCCGGAAACGAGCAGGAGGGAAAGGCGGGCGAACGCGGCCATCTTCTTGCTGAATTGCATGTAGGTACTCTTTCTTGAAGTGATTGATGTTGTAGTGGGTGCTGCACCGGCGGCGGCGCGCCCCTCGCGGGGAAGGTGCCGTTGCGCGGCGGCCGCTTTCCGCAAGGTCCATGCCGCGAGTAGCGGAGAGGCTTTTCGCGCGCCTGGATGCGGCGTGCGGGCGAGGCGTGCGCGGCCGAAGCGTCAGGGTTTATCAGACAACCCTGATGCGTTTGTGGCTTTGTCGACGCCGTTTCCGCCGCGCGGCGCGGGTTCCGGCGGTGCACGCCGGGTGCTAGACTCGCAGCCCTGATCCGCGGCCGGCAGCAGTGTTCCGCCGCGGGCTGCAACCCGCGCCCGGCGCGGGTTTTCGTTTGGCGGCGGCGTGTGCCGGCGCCACCCTGCGGCGGGCCGCGAAGGCCGCCGTCCTGACCAAGGAAGATCAATGCCGGAGTTTCTTCTCGAGCCGACGTTCTGGGTTTCGGTGGCCCAGGTCATCGCCATCGACATCCTGCTCGGTGGCGACAACGCGGTGGTGATCGCGCTCGCCTGCCGGCGCTTGCCGGAATCCCAGCGCAACAAGGGCATCTTCTGGGGAGTGCTGGGCGCCATCGTGCTGCGCATCGTGCTCATCTTCTTCGCGGTGAAGCTGCTGGCGATGCCCTTCCTCAAGCTGGTGGGCGCGCTGCTGCTGGCCTGGATAGGGGTGAAGCTGATGCAGCCGGAGGATGAGGACGAGCACGGCAGCATCGAGGGCAGCACCCATCTGCTGGGCGCGATCAAGACGGTGGTGGTGGCCGACGCGGTGATGAGCCTGGACAACGTGATCGCGGTGGCCGGCGCGGCGCATGGCGACATGTCGCTGGTGGTGTTCGGCATCGTCGTCAGCATTCCCATCATCGTCTGGGGCAGCAAGCTGGTGCTGCACCTGATGGACCGCTTCCCCATCGTGATCACGCTGGGTGCGGCGTTGCTGGGCTGGATCGCCGGCACCATGCTGGTGGGCGACGTGATCCTGGAGCCCCTGCTGTCCGGCGCGCCGGGCTGGCTGCACTATGTGACGGCCGCCATAGGCGCGGTGCTGGTGGTGGGCCTGGGCAAGTGGCTGGCGAGCCGCGCGGTGCCCGGCCCGCTGGTGGAGCTGGACCTGGAGGCGGACGACAAGGGGAGGGGGGCGAAATGAGCGGAATGAGCGAAGAGGGCGGCACCGCCGGTGGCGTGGTGGCGACCCAGCCCGCGAGCGTGAAGGTGTTGCTGGCGGTGGATGGCTCCGAAGGCGGCGAGCGCGCGGTCGCCCATCTGCTGCGCCTGACCGGCGCCGGCCTGCGCGCGGAGGTCCATGTGCTGAACGTGCAGATTCCGGTGGATTCCGGCCATGCGCGGCTGTTCGTCTCCCATGAGGAGTTGCAGCACTATTACCGGGAAGAGGGCCTGGCGGCGCTCAAGCCCGCGCGGGAGCAGTTGGAGGCGGCCGGCGTGGCGTGCAAGACGCACATCGCCATCGGGCACACCGCGGAAACCATCGTCCGCTTCGCCGTCGAGGGCGGCTTCCATTCCATCCTGCTCGCCAGCCGCGGCCGTGGCGGCATCGGCCGCCTGCTGCTGGGTTCGGTGGCGACCGAGGTGGCGCGCACCTCGTCCATTCCGGTGACCATCGCCCGCTGAGGCGGGCGGCGGAGGCCGGCCGCGCTCGTGTTTGCACATTGCACCTGCGCCGGCGGCCCCGGTTCTTGCGAACCGATGCCGCCGGCGATGCTCAGGCCGCCGGGCCGAAGCCCATGGGCGCCGGCGCCAGCGACAGGATCTTCTGGTACAGCGATTCCGCTTCTTCCTTCGGCTTGATGCCGAACAGCGGGTTGTCGTTCTCGCGGAAGGCGGTGTGGATCTCCGCCCAGTCCTCGGCGGTGAGCACCCGCTCGGCGATGGGCATGAACACCTCTTCCTCGGTGTGCAGATGCTCCCACTCCAGCTCGGCATAGCGGTCGGCGGTGGCGTAGAAGCGCTCGCGCGCCTCGGGGTCGCCGTTCTGGAAGGCGATCAGGTCGCGCTTCAGCTCCTCCACCATCGGGTAGCCCAGGCTGTGCTCCCGCTCCAGGCGTTCGATCAGCTTGTCTGCCTCGCGGGTGCGGCGGCGCACCGCGGCGAAGAGGTATTTGTCCTCTTTCGGGTGATGCCAGCGGTCCGGGTAGGACACGATGTAGTCCAGGATGGCCTTGAGCAGCGGAAAGTTGGGCGCCGAACCCTTGCGCATCTCCTTGACGAGGTAGCGCAGGGAATACAGCACCGCGCTGATGGCGAGGTGTTCGTCCTTGATGATCTGGATGGCTTCCGGCCTCACGGTTCGTCTCCTTGTTCTCTTCTGGTGTGGGCGGCGGTGGCCGCCTTCTCATGTTATCCCCTGCGTGCGCAGGGTTTCAGATCCGCTCTATGGCGATGGCGATGCCCTGCCCCACGCCGATGCACATGGTGCACAGCGCATAGCGGCCGCCGGTCGCCTCCAGCTGGCGCATCGCGGTGAGCACCAGGCGGGCGCCGGAGGCGCCCAGCGGGTGGCCCAGCGAGA
>NZ_WUEI01000176.1 GCF_012911025.1 Azoarcus sp. TTM-91
GGCCCCATCATCTGGGGCGGCGGCAGTGGTGGTCGCCGCGGCGGGGGCGGCGGTTTCCGCTCCGGCGGCGGTGGCAGCTTCGGTGGCGGCGGCGCCTCGGGGGGCTGGTGACATGAGTACCGTCATCCGTTTCCTGCGGCACCTGTGGGCCGATGCCGGCGATGTACGCCGCAAGCTGGATAGCGCCGCGCTGCAGCGGCTGGAACAGCTGGTGGCGGACAGCGAAGCCCGCCACAGCGGCGAGATTTGCCTGTGCGTGGAAGCCGCGCTGCCGCTCAGCTACCTGTGGCGCCAGTTCCGCCAGCGGCTGGCGGTGGCAGAGATCGTGCACCAGCGCGCCCTCAGCCAGTTCGGCAAGCTGCGCGTATGGGACACCGAGCACAACAACGGCGTGCTGATCTACCTGCAGCTCACCGAGCACCGCATCGAGATCGTCGCCGACCGCGGCCTCGTCCGCCGCCTGGAGGCCGACGCCTGGCAGGCAGCAGTGGCGGCGATGCGCCCTGCGCTGCGGGCCGGCCAGCTGGAGCAGGCGCTGGCGAGCGCGGTGAAGACCGTCGGCAGTGCGCTGGAACGCCATTTCCCGCTCGATCCGGCAACGTCCCGGAGCGATGCGGACGAGTTGCCGAACAGGCCGGTGGTGCAGTAGCCCCTTCGCGCTGCGCCACCCCGCGCGGCGCGGCGGGCTGCCACCGCCGGAACCGCCACCGCCCCGGCCAGTCTGTACAACATTGGCCCCGGTCCGCGGGTGCCCTCCTCCAAACAAGAAAGACACGCCCCGACATGAGCCCGTTCACCACCCCTCTTTCCATCCTGGATCTCGCGCCGGTTGCCGAAGGCAGCACGCCGGCCCAGGCCCTGCGCAACAGCCGCGAACTCGCCCGCCTGGCGGAGAAGCTGGGCTACCGGCGCTTCTGGCTGGCGGAGCACCACAACATGGTGGGCGTCGCCAGCGCCGCCACCGCGGTCGCCATCGGCTATGTGGCCGAAGGCACCTCGACGATACGGGTCGGCGCCGGTGGCATCATGCTGCCCAACCATGCCCCGCTGGTGATCGCCGAGCAGTTCGGCACCCTGGCAGCGCTCTACCCCGGCCGTATCGACCTCGGCCTGGGCCGCGCCCCCGGTACCGATCAACGCACCGCCCGCGCCCTGCGCCGCAACCTGATGGACAGCGCGGACACCTTCCCGGACGACGTCGTCGAGCTGCAGTCCTACTTCCGCCCGGCGGAGCCCGGCCAGGCAGTGCGCGCGGTGCCCGGCGAAGGCCTGGAAGTGCCGCTGTGGCTGCTGGGCTCCAGCCTGTTCAGCGCCCAGCTCGCCGCCGGCCTGGGCCTGCCCTTCGCCTTCGCCTCCCACTTCGCGCCGCGCTTCATGGAAGCGGCCATCGACGTCTATCGCCGCCAGTTCCGCCCTTCCGCCGTGCTGGAGCGGCCTTATGTGATGCTGGGCCTGAACGCGGTCGCCGCCGATACCGACGAGGAAGCGGCCTATCTCTTCACCTCGCTGCAGCAGCGCTTCGCCAGCCTCGCGCGCGGCAACCCCGGCCCGCTGCAGGCGCCGGTGGAGAGCATGGACGGCCACTGGAGCCCGGCCGAGCGCGCCTTCGCCGAATCTTCGCTGGCCTGCTCGGTGGTCGGCTCCCGCGCCACGGTGGCAGCCGGCCTGCGCCGCTTCATCGCCGACACCGGCGCCGACGAGCTGATGGTCACCGGCCAGATCTTCGACCAGGCCGCCCGCCTGCGCTCCTTTGAACTTGTCGCCCAGGCCAGGGACTGAAGAAACAAGTCCGCCGCCGTTCGCAGTGCGGGCAGGACGAGGTGGCACGCCCGGCGGGAAACGGCGCGGGCCGGGCACGCTGCTTGCTGTATCAGAATTGCCTAAGCCCTTCTAAAGTTTTGCCTGAGGCTGCCGTTAACACGGCCTTGCCACTCCAGGGACAGGAGAATCGTCATGGCTATTCCCTCCAGCACCTCGGTGACCGACCGCAGCGCCACTGCTCAGGCGCAGGACAGCCAGACCGAGGCCACCAAGCCGGACGCCGGCAAGACCGAAGGCGCCCAGGCGTCCACCACCGGCTCCATACGCGCCGAGGTCAAGACCCAGCTCAACATCCAGATCATCCAGGCCTCGCTCGAGGTTTCCATCAACGCCGGCAACGACAGTCAGGCACTGCTCTTCCGCAGCGCCATCGACAACCTGAACGAAGTGCTGGCGCCGGAGTTGGGCGAAAATGCAATCCAGAATGCCGCAAAGCAGCAGGACAACTCGCCGGAAGCCACCGCCGACCGCATCCTGAAGTTCGCCACCGGCATGTTCGACGCCTACGCCGCCCAGCACCCGGACAAGGACAGGGAGACCCTGGCCAACGACTTCGTCGACCTCATCCGCGGCGGCTTCGAGAAGGGCTTCAAGGAAGCGGCGGACATTCTCGACGGCCTCGGCGTGCTGCAGGGCGACGTCGAAGGCGGCATCAACAAGACCTACGACCTGGTGCAGAAAGGCCTGGACGACTTCCTGACCTCCCTGCTGCCCAAGAAGGACGGCGACGAGACCACGGAAGACGGCAGCGCAGCCAGCCCGCCGGCCACCGGCGGCAACCCGAGCGGCACGACATCCTCCGACCGCGCCACCGTCAAGGCCTGACGCGGTACGGGGCCGCCGCCGGCCCCATGTTCTAGAATCGGGCCTTCGTCCTTTCCGGCCCGGCCCGATGACTCTTCCCACCGCCCGGCAGGCCAGCCGCCTGCCGCCGCTGCCCGCCATCCGCGCCTTCGAGGCGGCCGCCCGTCTCGGCTCCATAGAGCGCGCCAGCGAGGAGCTGGCACTGACCGCCAGCGCGGTGGGCAAGCGCATCGCCAGCCTGGAGCAGCTGCTGGGCGTGCGCCTGCTGGAGCGGCATGCGCGCGGCGTGACTCCCACCGCCGCCGGGCTGGAGTACCAGGAGCAGGTGCGCACCGCGCTCGGCCTGCTCTCTGCCGCGCCGCTGCACAGGCGCGACCCGGCACGCCGTATCCATCTGCCGGTGTGTTCGCCACCCACCTTCGGCCGCGAGATCCTGGTTCCGCACCTCGGCAGCTTCCTCGAACAGGCACCGCAGGTGGATGTGGAAATCGTGCTGTCGGTGCCCTACCTCGGCCTGCGCCAACCCGGTGCGGCGGTGGAAATCTGCGCCACGCGCGCGGGCGACGACAATCCCGACATCGTGCTCGACGACCCGCTCACCGTGGTCTGCAGCCCGGATTACGCCCACCGCTACCAGTTGCAGACGCCCGCCGACCTCTCGCGCGGGCCGCTGTTGCGCAGCCCGCCGGAATCCTGGCTACCCTGGTTCGCCGCCGCCGGGCTGGACTGGCCGGAGCCGGCCAGCGGGCCGCGCCTGGTCGACATGGGCATGACCATCTCCGCCGCCGCCTGCGGCCTGGGCGCCGCGCTGGTCCGACCCAGCCTGGCGTGGCGGGCGCTGCGCAGCGGCGAACTCATCGCCCCCTTCGCCGTGCGCTGCACCCCGCTCACCCACTACGCCATCGCCTTCGATCCCCGCTATGAGGGCGATGCCGACATGCGCCATGCGGCACGCGAGTTCGCCGCCTGGCTGCGGAGCGTGTGCGCCAGGCTGGGCGGCGGCTGACTCCACCGCCTGCGGACAGGCGGCCAAGCACCCGTGGCCGAAGCGCCAGACCGGACGTTTCTTCCGGCCTGCGCGGCGGCGCTTTCCACCCGCCGGGCGATGGCGGCGGCTAGCATTGCGGGCAGCGCCACACAGAAGGAGAACCCCGTGCCCACGCCCATCACCTGCAACGAAGACCTCCGCCAACTCGCCCGCCGCCGCGTTCCCAAGGCGATCTTCGACTACGTGGACCGGGGCTCCTATGACGAGACCACCCTGAACGCCAACCGCGCCGACCTGCAGGCCATCCGCCTGCGGCAGAAGGTGATGGTGGATGTGGACAACCGCCGGCTGGACACCACCCTGGTCGGCGAGGCGGCGCGCATTCCGGTCGCCATCGCCCCGACCGGCCTAACCGGGCTGATGCACGGCAGCGGCGAGATCCTCGCCGCCCGCGCCGCCCAGGCCTTCGGCGTGCCCTTTACCCTGTCCACCATGTCCATCTGCTCCATCGAGCAGGTGCGCGCCGCGGTGGACCAACCCTTCTGGTTCCAGCTCTACGTGATGCGCGACCGCGACTTCGTGCGCTCGCTGATCACCCGCGCCCGCGAAGCCGGCTGCTCCGCGCTGATGCTCACCGCCGACCTGCAGATCCAGGGCCAGCGCCACCAGGACATCAAGAACGGCCTCTCGGTGCCGCCCCGCCTCACCGTTTCCAACGCCTTCGACATGGCGCGCAAGCTACCCTGGCTGTGGCATGTGCTGCGCGGCCCCAGCCGCAGCTTCGGCAACCTGGAAGGCTTCGTGCGCGGCGCCCAGGGCACGCAGACGCTGGCGCAATGGGTGGGCGGCCAGTTCGACACCTCGCTGTCGTGGAAGGACGTGGGCTGGATACGCGACCTGTGGCCGGGCAAGCTCATCGTCAAGGGCATCATGGACCCGGATGACGCCCGCGAAGCGGTCGGTCAGGGCGCGGACGCCATCGTCGTCTCCAACCACGGCGGCCGCCAGCTGGACGGCGCGCCCTCCACCATCGCCGCCCTGCCCGGCATCGTGGATGCGGTCGGCCATCGCACCGAGGTGCTGTTCGACGGCGGTGTGCGCAGCGGCCAGGACGTGTACAAGGCGATGGCGATCGGCGCCCGCGGCACCTTCATCGGCAAGGCCTTCCTCTACGGCCTGGGCGCCCTGGGTCAGGCCGGCGTGAGCACCGCGCTGGAGCTGATCCGCAAGGAGCTGGACATCACCATGGCGCTGGGCGGCATCCGCGACGTCGCCGACCTGGATCGGGAGGCGCTATGGCAGCCGTCGTCGGGCAGCGCCAGCGGCGCAACGGCGCAAGTAAATCTGCTGGACGCCGCCTGATCCGCGCCCGGTGCAGGCGGGTCTGGCAAGCTAGCGCTGATAGCGCTGCGCGATCTGCAGGGCCGACTCCAGCCGCTGCAGGGCGGCTTCGTCGCCACGCGAACGCGCACCCAGGATGCCATCGCTGAGCTTCCCCATGAAGTCGTAGCGGGCGCTGTCGCTCTCGGCCGGCACCTCGACGCCGGAACCACCCACCGGGATCTTCATGGTCATCGCCATGAAGGCCTCGCTGCCATCCAGCGCCATCTTGCCGCTGCGGATCTGCTCGTTGAGCCAGTCCCGCATCTCCTGCCGGGTCATGCTGGTGAAATCCACCTTCTCAGCGCCACCGGCTTGGGCCGCGCTCAGCGCGGCGGCGAACGAGCCATCGGCCGAACGCCCGCTGGCGGCGGCTTGTGCGGCCTGATTCGAATAGGAATTGCCCGTTTCGACTTTCATGGAAGCGTCCTCTCTCGCGGATAAGTCGGATCGCTCTATCCGCAAGTCCTGAGCCAGCAGCGATCCGGTGAGGAACGCCCGCGGTGAAAAGCCACGGTCTCCCTTGAGCCACACCGCATCCGCGGCCGCACGAAAATAAAGCCGGCTGGGCCCGGGACCGCGGGGGAGCGGCAAACCCTCGCCGGCCGGGCGGCAATCCTTGCCAGGCCCTTGCCGCGCGGGCATCCGACCACTGCGCATTGCCTGGGGCAAGCCATACAGGGCACAATTCATCCAATCATTGGATGAATCAACCTCCCCATGTCCGCCTCCTCCACCCGCCCGGCACCGCTGCTGGGCAAGACTTCCCTGGTCGACCTCGCCGTTGCCGCGCTGCGCGACCGCATCAGCCAAGGCGGATGGCCGGTCGGCAGCCGCATTCCCGTCGAGCCGGAGCTGGCGGCCCTGCTGGGCGTGAGCCGCAACACGGTGCGCGAGGCGGTGCGGGTGCTGGCGTTCTGCGGCCTGCTGGACGTGCGCCAGGGCGACGGCACCTATGTCGCCAGCCGCCTGGACCCCTCGGTGGCGATGGCCGGACTGTGCCGTGCCAGCCTGCAAGAGCACCTGGAAACCCGCGCCATGCTGGAAGTGGAAGCCGCCCGGCTGGCCGCCCTGCGCCGCACCGGGGATGACCTGGTCGCCCTGCGCGCCACCCTGGCCGCGCGCAACACCCACCATGAGGGCGAAACACCCGAGGCCTACGTCGCCCGCGACCTCGCCTTCCACCGCCAGGTGCTCAGCGCCGCCCACAACTCGGCACTGGCGGCGCTCTACGACTTTTTCTCGGACGCGGTGCAGCACGTGGTGCTGCTGATGCTGGCCGATGAATCGGTGACCAACCCGGACGACGATGCCCACACTGCCATCGTCGACGCCATTGCCGCCGGCGATGCCGAGGCCGCCGCCTGCGCCGCCCGCCAATTGATCAAACCACTACAACAGACGGCCCCCCAGCCCAACGGAGACTGCGCATG
>NZ_WUEI01000177.1 GCF_012911025.1 Azoarcus sp. TTM-91
GATCGTGACCGCCTACCAACTGGCGCTGGTGGCCCTGCTGTTTCCCTTCGCCGCGCTGGCGGAGCGGGTGGGCCTGCGGCGGGTGTTCAGCGCCGGCGTGGCGGTATTCACCCTGGCCTCGCTGGCCTGCGCGCTGGCACCGACGCTGGGCTGGCTGGTGGCGGGGCGGGCGCTGCAGGGCATGGGCGCGGCGGCCATCATGTGCGTCAGCGCCGGCATCGTGCGCAATACCTATCCCCGCGCGCAGCTCGGCCGGGGCATCGGCATCAACGCCCTCTGCGTGGCGATAGGCTCGGCGGCGGCCCCCACGCTGGGGGCGGCGCTGCTCACCTGGGCGGGCTGGCCCTGGCTGTTCGCCATCAACCTGCCCATCGGCCTGCTGACGCTGGCACTGCTGCGGGCGATTCCGGAAGGCCCACGCGCACCGCGCCATATCGATGGCCTCAGCGTGGTGCTGAACGCCGGCCTGTTCTGCCTGGGCATCACCGGCCTGGAGCGCATCGCCGAGCAACCACGGCTCAGCCTGGGGCTGCTCGCCCTCGCCACGCTCTGCCTGGCCGGCCTGCTGCGGCGCGAGCGCGGCAAGCCGGCGCCGCTGCTGCCGCTGGACCTGCTGGACCACACCCTGTTCCGCCACGCCATGCTGGGCTCGCTGTGCCTGTTTTCCTCGCAGATGCTGTGCTTCATCGCCCTGCCCTTCTACCTGCAGCACCAGCTCGGCCTCAGCGCCATGCACACCGGCGTGCTGATGATGGCCTGGCCGCTGACGGTGGCGGTGGCGGCGCAGTGGTCCGGCCGCCTGGCGGACCGCCATCCGCCGCAGGCGCTGTGCGCGTTCGGCGGCCTGGCCATCGCCGTGGGCGCGGCCTGCGCCGCGCTGTGGCCGCTGGCGGGCCAACCCAGCCTGGTGGTGCTGTTCATGGCGATCAGCGGGTTCGGCTTCGGCTTCTTCCAGGTGCCGAACAACCGGGTGCTGCTCACCTCCACGCCTGCGCATCGCGACGGCGCCACCGGCGGCATGCAGGCCACCGCCCGCCAGACCGGCATGGCCGCCGGCTCGGCCACCATCGCGCTGCTGCTCGGCATCACCCCGGAGCATGCGCCACGCATCGGCCTCGGGCTGGCCGCCGCGCTGGCGGTGGCGGCGGCGCTGGTGTCCACCCGCGCGGTGAAACGGCGGCGGGCCGCTTGAGCGCGAGGCGGCCGGCGCGCCCGCCTTGGCCGGGCCCGACGCCTCATTCCGGACACCTCACTCCGGATAATCCGCGAAAGTCTCCTTCACCAGCTTGCGCAGCCACAGGTTGGCGGGGTCGTAGTGGAAGCGCGGGTGCCAGTGCTGGCGCAGTTCGAAGCGAGGCAGGCCGATGGGCGGCTCCACCACCCGCACCACCTTGTAGCGGGCGAAAACGGTGCCCAGCTCGCGCGGCACGGTGGCGACCAGGTTGGGCTGGCGCTCCAGCAGCGGCGGGATGAGCAGGAAGTGCGGCGTGGTGAGGAAGATGCGCCTGCGCACGCCCAGTTCCTCTATCGCCTGGTCGTAGGCGGAGCCGCGGCCGCCGTTGAGCGAGACCACCACATGGTCCATCGCCTCGAACTCCGCCAGCGTCAGCCGCTCGCCCACCGGCGCGTCGGTGGCGACGATGGTGACGAAAGGGTGGGTGAACAGCTGCTGCTGGAACAGCCCCTGCGGAATCGCGCGCAGCGAGCCGATGGCGAGATCGGCCTCGCCGGATTCCAGCGTTTCGGCAATGCGCGCCTGCGGCACCTGCAGCGTCTGCAGGGTGCAATGGGGCGCTTCGCGGCGCAGCCGCTCCATCAGCGGCGGCAGAAAGACCAGCTCGCCCATGTCGGTCATGCAGAAGCGGAAGCAGCGCTCCACCCGCGCCGGGTCGAAGCGCGGCTGGCTGTGCAGTTCGTTGCGCACGATCTCCATCATCTGCAGCACCGCCGGCGTCAGCGCCTCAGTACGCGGCGTCGGCTTGAGGCCGCCGGCGGTCTTGATGAACAGCGGATCGTCCAGCGCCCGGCGCAGGCGGCCCAGGGCGTGGCTCACCGCGCTCTGCCCCAGCCCCAGTTGCTCGGCGGCGCGGGTGGTGCTGCGCTCGCGGATCAGGGCGTCCAGCACCATCACCAGGTTGAGGTCGAACTGGTTATGAATCATGTTCATTACCTTAATCGAGGCCATGTTGTGTACCAATTTTGGTAGCAGGACTATCTTGCCTGCAACCGTCCGCACGAGACGGCACGACAACGATGGAGACAGAAACCATGATTCCCAGCATTCCGAGAGGCTTGTTGCTCACCCTGCTCGCCGCCGCCTGTCCGGCGTTCGCGCAGGTCAACGTCGGCGTCACCCTCTCGCTCACCGGCCCGGCCGCCTCGCTGGGCGCGCCGGCCCGCAACATGATCGAACTGCTGCCGCGGGAGATCGGCGGCACCCGCATCGACTACACCGTGCTGGACGACGCCTCCGACCCCACGGTGGCGGTGAAGAACTTCCGCAAGCTGGTGGAGGAGCACAAGGCGGACGTGGTGATCGGCTCTTCCACCACGCCCTCCACCCTCTCCATGGTGGAGCCGGCGGCGCGCGCCGGCGTGCCGCTGGTGAGCGTGGCCAGCGGCACCGCCATCGTCGCGCCGCAGGACGACATCCGCCGCTGGTCCTTCAAGGCGGTGCAGAACGAGGCGCTGATGGTGGAAGCCACGGTGGCGCACATGAAGGCCGCCGGCGTGAAGACGCTGGGCTTCATCGGCTTCAGCAACGCCTTCGGCGAAGGCTGGCTCAACGAGGTGCGCAAGCAGGCGGAAGCGCAGGGCCTGCGCCTGGGCACGGTGGAGCGCTACGGCCAGACCGACACCAGCGTGCTCTCCCAGGTGCTGAAACTGATGGCCGACAAGCCGGACGCGGTGCTGGTCGCCGCCTCCGGCACGCCGGCCGCGCTGCCGCAGAAGACGCTGGTCGAGCGCGGCTACAAGGGCCGCATCTACCAGACCTATGGCATCGCCAACCGGGACTTCCTGCGCATCGCCGGCCGCGATGCCGAGGGCGCAGTGTTCGCCGTCGGCCCGGTGCTGGTGGCCGAGCAGCTGCCGGCGGGCAACCCGGTGCGGCCGGTGGCCACCGAGCTCACCGCGCGCTATGAGAAAACCTACGGCGCCGGCTCGATGTCCATCTTCGCCGCCAATACCTGGGACGCCGGCTTGCTGATCGGCGAGGGCCTCAAGCGGGCGCTGGCGAAGCACAAGCCGGGCACGCCGGAGTTCCGCGCCGCGCTGCGCGACGGCCTGGAGGCCACCCGCGAACTGGTGACCAGCCAGGGCGTGATGAACCTCTCCGCCGCCGACCACGTCGGCTACGACCGCCGCGCGGTCGCGCTGGTGGAAGTGCGCCAGGGCGGCTGGCGCTACCTGGGCGCCGACTGAGGACCGCAGCGAGAAGGCGACGTGGGCGCCGCACCCTGTCTCCTCCTCCACTCTCCTTCCCCGCTCTCCTTCCCGCGTTCTCCATCCGCAAGCCGTTCCGCCGCCGGCCCGTTCCGGCCGGTGGCGGGCCGCCGCACGCTCGCATGCCCTTTTCCCTCCCATCCCTGCCCTGACAAGGAGCCCGCCATGTTCCTGAAGAACTGCTGGTATGTCGCCGCCTGGAGCGACGAAATCGGCGACGGCCTGTTCAGCCGCACCCTGCTCGACACCCCCATCCTGTTCTA
This sequence comes from Azoarcus sp. TTM-91, assembly GCF_012911025.1. Classification (GTDB taxonomy): domain Bacteria; phylum Pseudomonadota; class Gammaproteobacteria; order Burkholderiales; family Rhodocyclaceae; genus Azoarcus. The sequence continues at coordinate 3,708 of NZ_WUEI01000177.1, forward strand.
CCGCGACACCGCCGGCCGCGTCGTCGCCCTGGACAACCGCTGCTGTCACCGCGCCGCGCCGCTCTCCCTCGGCCGGCTGGAGGGCGACTGCGTGCGCTGCATGTACCACGGCCTGAAGTTCGACCCCAGCGGCTGCTGCGTCGAAATCCCGATGCAGGAGCACATTCCGCCGCAGGCACGGGTGCGCGCCTACCCGGTGGAAGAACGCTCGCGCTGGGTGTGGATCTGGATGGGCGACCCGGACAAGGCCGACCCTGCCCTGCTGCCCGACACCCACTGGCTGGACGATCCCGGCTGGCGCAGCCTCTCCGGCTACATGCTGCACCAGGCCAACTACCTGCAGGTGGCGGACAACCTGTGCGATTTCTCCCACTTCTCCTTCGTGCATCCGGAGACGGTGGGCGGCTCGGTGGCCTATGCCCGCGCCCAGCCGCAGGTGGAGCGCCTGGCCAACGGCGTGCGCATCATCCGCGGGCTGGAGGGCGACGAGCCGGCGCCCTTCGTGCGCAAGCTGCGGCCCGAGTGGGAGACGGTGGATCGCTGGAACAATTACGACTTCCTCGTGCCCGGCGTGCTGCTGATGGACTCCGGCAGCGTGCCGGTGGGCCGCGGCGGCGCCAACGGCAGCCGCGAAGGCGCACTCGAGTTCCGCAGCTGCCAGGCCGTCACCCCGGAAACCGCGGGCAGCACCCACTACTTCTTCGCCCAGCCGCACAACTTCTCCATCGACGATCCGGAAGCCACCCGCCGCATCCACCAGGTGCTGCTGGACGCCTTCGAGGAAGACCGCCGCATCATCAGCGGCCAGAGCCGCATGCTGGCCCACGACCCGGAGGTGCGCATGGTGCCGCTGGGCGTGGACGCGGCGCTGTCCCACTTCCGCTGGGTGATGAACAAGCGCATCCGCGAGGAGCAGGCAGCATGAGCACCCCCGCCCTCTCCAGCCGGGGCCACGGCATATCTCCCGCCGGAGAAGGCCGCACGCCACGCCCACACAGGAAACTCCGCCGATGAACAGCGATACGCCCCTGAGGCTGCGGGTGAGCGAATTCACTGCCGAGGCGCGCGACGTGGTCAGCATCGAGCTTCGCGCGCCGGAGGGGGGCCCGCTGCCGCCCTTCGAGCCCGGCGCCCACCTCGAACTGCAACTGCCCGGCGGCCTGCGCCGCCACTACTCGCTGTGCAACGACCCCCGCGAACGCGAGCGCTACCTGATCGCCGTCGGCCGCGCGCCAGCCAGCCGCGGCGGCTCGCGCCACATCCACCAGCAACTGCGGGTGGGCGACGTGCTGACGGCGACCGCGCTGCGCAACAACTTTCCGCTGCAGGCCGGCGCGCCGCACTACCGCTTCATTGGCGGCGGCATCGGCATCACCCCGCTGCTGGCCATGATCCACGCCTGCGAGGCCCGGGGCGCGGAATGGTCGCTGCTCTACTGCGTGCGCAGCCGCAGCCGCGCCGCCTTCCAGGAAGTGCTGGCCCGCTGGCCGCAGCGGGTGAGCTGGCATGCGGACGACGAACACGCCGGCCGGCCGCTGGACCTGGAAGCCGCGCTGGCCGCGCCGGCGGAAGGGGAACAGCTCTACTGCTGCGGGCCGGACGGATTGATGCAGGCAGTGCGCAAGCAGGCCGCAGCACACGCCACCGGCTGGGCGCCGGAGCAACTGCATTTCGAGTGGTTCTCCGCCCCCACCGAAGCGCCGGCCTCCATGCCGGCCCAAGCTGCCGCCGGGCCCAGGCCTTTCCAGCTGGTGCTGCGCCAGCAGGGCATCAGCCTGGAAGTGCCGGCCCACCTCAGCATCCTGGAAACGCTGGAGGCAAACGGCCTCGCCCTGCCTTGCGCCTGCCGTGAAGGCCTGTGCCGCACTTGCGAAACCGCGGTCTGCGCCGGCGAGGTGGAGCACCGCGACTACGTGCTCTCGGAGGCGGAGCGGGCGGCGGGCAAGTCGATGATGATCTGCGTGTCCCGCGCCCGCGGCGAAGTGCTGGAGCTGGATCTGTGAGCGCAGCGGCAAGCGCCGCCCTGCGTGCCACGGCCGGAAAACTCCGCTAGTCTTCACCCGGATCGAATAAGCCCGGACCGGCGCGCACGCCGGCCGGGCCGCTTGGAAGCCGGGGAACCGAATGGCAGACGAACTGATAGACCTGACCCTTCTCGCCGCGGCGGACGCCGTCACCGCCAAAGGGGCGAAGCGCTACCGCCTGGTCCGGCTCCTGCGGGCCCTCGCCGGTTTGCTGTTCTGCCTGCTGATCGGCGGGGCGGTGGCGCTGAGCTTCATCTACGCCTGAACCCTGAGGGCACAGGCGGCTGCATCCGGTGGCGCAAGCCGCCCGCCCGCCGGCCTCGCGCCGGGCCACCGCAGCGGAAAGGAAAACGGCCCGCAGCAAGCGAGCCGTTTGAACCAAAGTCGCACCGGATCTGCAAAAGCTGAGCCGGATTTGCAAAAAGCCCGGCGCTGGGCCGGGCTAATTGCTTGAATCTCTGGTGCTGCTGACCGGAATCGAACTGGTGACCTACTGATTACGAATCAGTTGCTCTACCGACTGAGCTACAGCAGCGAAGGGCGCCGACTATACCTTAGGGCGCGGGTGGCTTCAAGCCTGGGGCGGCGGGTAG
>NZ_WUEI01000178.1 GCF_012911025.1 Azoarcus sp. TTM-91
CCTCGACGCCCTGGCGGGCGCCCCTCTCCCTGCCCTCCCCGCCAGGGGAGGGAGAACCCTCCGCTCAGTGCACGCCCGCCGACGCCTCATACCCCAGCGCCGCGAAAATCCCCCGCCACTCCGCCTGCTGCCGCTCCAGCACCGGCTGCTGCCAGCGCTCCGGCCGCATGAAACCGTAGGGCGCTATCTGCTTCAGCAGCGTCATCCCCTCCTCCACGATGCGCGCCCGCTCCAGCTGCTTCTGCGCGATGAACACCACCTGCAGCTGACGCAGCTCCGACTGCATCGCCTCGTACTCCTCGTCCACCGGCCACCGGAAGTCCAGCGTCTGCTCCTCGATGGCCCGCGTGAAATAGCCATCGATCAACACCGCCGCATGCTTCACCTTCTCCCTCGTCGCCCGCTCCTCCGCTCCCGGCCCGGACAGCGCCGAGGCGATCTCCTCGCCCAGCCCCGCCAGCCTGCGCGCGGAGTCGCTGAAGGTAGCGACGCCGCCCAGGACGATGCCCAGGATGATCAGGCTGGAGACAAAGCGGTTGCTGCGCGCCCACAGGAGGAAACGATCCACCCGGGTCAGGGAAGGAGAAGATGGCTCGCGGACCATAAGCGCACCTGGAACAAGACGGATATGACCAGCATAGACGCTGCACCACGCCGGCAAAGCCCCGCGACCAAGCAGCCTCGACCCTTGCGGACCGATGCAATGGCGCTCCACGGAAACGGGCATCGCCCTGCATCGAACGGCCACTTCGCCACACACACAATGGAGGAAAACAGCCCTGCACCTCGCAGCCGGACTCCCGGACCCGCAAAGGCGGCGACCTAGCCCAGATCGCGCACGCCGGTCATTGCCGCTATGCGCCGGCGCAGTTCGGCGAGTTGAGGCGGCTCCCTCACCGCCAGCGTCCCCCCGGCCGGCGCGCCCAGTGGCCAGAACGGTGGAGCATCGGCAAGGTTCAGCCCCTCGCCACCAGGCAGCCGGAGTTCAAGGCGGACGACCGGATTTTCCCGGTTCAGCTCGACTACGCTGCGGATGTCCTGCAGATCATCAAAATCGAAGCGCCGCGACGCACCGAACAGGCGGACGATCTCCAGACGTCGGCCACCAGCGCGAAACACGATCCGCCGCAGCCCGGCGAGTGCCAGCCCGCCGCCCAGCAGCAGCAAGCCGAACAGGCCGGGCAAGAGCCGCCCACTCACATCCCCCAGCAGCCAGACGACGAGCGCGCCGGCGGACAGCAGCAGGACAAGCCCCACCGCCAATGGTGGCCGGCCCGCGGACCACAGCACGATGTTCTCCCCACTCCCGCCAGTCGCCATTCAGGACTCCACAGCGCGGGCAATCCGTACGCTGCCAACGGCAGCCTCGGCGCGGATGACCTTCAGGTGAGGGGAATGGCTCAACTGCAGCAGATCCGGCCCCAGCCAGCGCATGCCCAGCGGCGCCCCGCCACCACCGGACTCGGCAAGCTCGCCGGCGAAGACATTGCCGCCTTCATCGCCCAACGCCCCACCGGCGGGCAGCACCGACACCTGGAGAGACGCGCGGGTGGTCGCACCGCAATCCCGCTCGAAGACAAGCGCCTTCCATCGCCCATCCGGAGAAGGCGACTCGGCGACGACGGTGTTTGCGCACAGCGTCGGCAAAGGCTGCGCCACCAACCAGAACAGCACGACCGACAAGGCCACCAGAACCAGCACCGCCCCCAGACCGACCGTAGCGAGTTTCGCCAGATGTACCGCCAATGGATGCTTCCAGACACGCATACCGGCTATCTCCCGCAAGCGGCCACAGGGCGGGAACCAGACCGATCGCCACGGTGCGCCTCCCCCCGTCGGCGAAATGGCCGCGGCCAGGCAGGGGTGGCAGATACGTTTGCGGAGCGGGCTGTCGCTCGGCAGCGGGGAGCGAGCGGCGCGAAAAGGCCGCATGCGGAAAGCGATCCCGCCGATCACACCTGCGGGCAACACGAACAAGAGTTTCGACATCTGCGGCAATCGATGGCAAGACGAGGAGTGGAAAAGGCCAGCCGGAACAGTCCGGCGAAAAAAATGCGGATCGGATGATAAATCCAATGCCGATTTCCCATATGCATTTCCGCCCGCGGTCGGCTAGCGCCAGCCCCTGCCCTCACCGCAACAAGGCATAAGCCCCCAGCGCCAACCCGATCACATAAGGCGCCGCCAGGGCCCAGCGCAGGAAGCTCAGCCATCCGGCGCTGGCGCGATGGGCCAGTGGGCCGATGAAGCGGCCATCGGCAGACTTGGGGTTGCCCAGCATGTCGCTCACCGCGGCCCACAGTTGCTTGAGGTTCTTCGACAGGCCGATCTCGAATACCAGGAAGAGCAGCGACAGGAAGATGCCGGCGCCGAGCAGCAGCGGCTCCGGCACCGGGTTGCCGCTCTTGTAGTACTGCCCGGCCAGCGCGCCGACGATGGACAGGTAGACCGGCAGCAGGATGTAGCGCACACCGCCGTAGTAACGGAGCATGGCCATGGTCTCCTGGTAGGCGGTGGCCGGCGGTACGGCGACCTGTGTGGTTTCGCTGCGCGGCAGGCGGTATTCGAGGCTGACGACGCCGCCGGCCTGCCCCTCCTGCGGCCTCGCCGCCAGCGCGTCCAGCAGGCGCTGCTCCTGGTGCAGCTGGAATTCCGCCAGCTCGTCGGCGCTTGCCGCGCGGGCGTCGATCACGAATCTGATCGGCATCGTCCTCTCCCCGGGCCGCCCCTGCGGCCACCCTGGGAGCATAGGCGATCAGGGCACGCAGTACAGCAGCGGAGGCAGCCCTCGCTGCCGGACTTGCCACACATGAACGCCCGCCGGCTCGCGGCCGTATTCGCGGAGCCGCCCCTTGCCGGCCCGAGGCTTGTTGAAGGGCGATGCGGTGCCGTGCCCGCAACCAGCCGCGTCGGCGAGGGAAAGGGAGAAAGCGGCAGCGGAATGGACGCCCCTTCCGCGGCAGCAGCCGTGCCGCGCCAGCACTGGCCGCGGCGCATCGTAAGCATATGGAATGGAACGGAATTCCCGGCGCGGGGGAGTACCACTTTCGCCTCGGCAGCAGGCCTCCACGCGCCGGCATTGCTGGTGTAGCATCCACCGCTCTTTGCCGGCCGCCGGGCGCGCCGGTGCAACGGAACGACGACACGCGACAGATGGGCATGAGCCGCCGCATACGGGTACGAAGCAGCTGGATGGCGCTGGTCGCCTTCCTCTTCGTCACGTTCGCGCCCAGCGCCGCGCCCGCCTTCCTGCAGCGCGCGAGCAGCCCGATCTGGATGCAGATCTGCACCATGGACGGGCTGGTGTCCATGGAGATGGAAGCGGACAGCGGCAAGGCGGACGGCAATCCCGCCGCCTCGCCCACCGGCCACTGCCTGCTGTGCTTCCAGCCGGCCACGCCGCCGGCCAATGGAACGCCGACGGTCGCCAGCCTGCCGGTGCTCGGTGGCGATCCGCCGCCGCTGTTCTATCGCGCGCCCTATCCCCTCTTCGTCTGGGCGGCCGCGCAGCCCAGAGCCCCGCCGCTGGCGGCCTGATCCTCTCCACGCCCGCCGTCCGCCGCCGCGCCTGATGCCGGCGCGGACGGGTCCGCGGCCACCTTCATCCTCCGGGACACGGCAGCGCAACGGCCTCACGCCACGGTGCGACCGGCAGTCCGGCCCTGCGCCCTGCGCGCCGCCTTCGGCGCGCCTGCGTGGCCGGCCGCCGTCGCACCGCAGGACCGCAGCCTCCACTGCTGAGCAAGGGCAGCCCCCGCACGCGAGCAGGCCTGCGAGAAGCGCCGGCGCGCCGCCCTGCCCCGGACACACAGAGCAGCAAGGATCATGTCCGACACCCTCCGCCACACCCGCGCCCGCGGCGCGATCACCCACGGCCCGAAGCCGGCCCGGCAAGCGGCCGCCACCAGCCTCCCCCTCGCCTCCCTGAACGCAGCCCTGCTGCTCCTGCTCGCCCCTGCCGCCGCGCTGGCGCAGGACAGCGAGCGGACGCTGTCCGAAGTCGTCGTCATCGCCGGCGACGGCAGCGCCGGCCTCGGCCTGGGCACACCGGCCACCACCGGCTCCAACCTCGGCCTCACGCCGATGGAAACCCCGGCCAGCGTGGATGTGATCAGCCGCGAGCAGCTCGAACAGCGCGGCGACCACAGCCTCAACGACGCCATCACCCGCGCCGCCGGCCTCAGCGTCATGGGCCATCCGGGCAACGGCGGCGGCGCCCTCTCCACCCGCGGCTTCACCGACGGCACCTCGGTGATGCGGCTGTACGACGGCCTGCGCCAGTACGGCGGCATCGGCGTCACCTTCCCCTTCGACACCTGGTCGGTGGAGCGCATCGAGGTGCTGCGCGGGCCGGCCTCGGTAATCTACGGCGATGGCGCCATCGGCGGCGTGATCAACGTGATCCCGAAGAAGCCGACGCGCGGCCCGGTCGAAAACGAGGTGCAGGCCACCGTCGGCACCCAGGGCACAGCCCGCCTCGCCTTCGGCAGCGGCGGCGCGCTCGACGAGCGCTGGTCCTACCGGCTGGACCTCAGCGGCAACCGCAGCGACGGCTGGGTGGACCGCGGCGACAACCGCGACGCCACCTTCTCCGGCGCCCTGCAGTTCGACCCCTCCGCCGACCTCAGCCTGCGCCTCAGCCACGCCCGTGGCGAACAAAAGCCGATGCGCTACTTCGGCACCCCGCTGATCGACGGTCGCCAGCTCAGCGCGGTGCGCGAGAACAACTACAACGTCGCCGACGGCGAGATCCGCTACCAGGACAGCTGGACCGCCCTCGACGCCCGCTGGACGCCCAACGCCGCCACCACGGTGCAAGCCCGGCTCTACCACATCGACAGCGAGCGCAAATGGCGCAACGCCGAAACCTACGTCCATGACAGCGGCAGCGGGCTGATAGACCGCTCCGGCAACACCGACATCCGCCACGACCAGACGCAGACCGGCTTCACCGCCAACGCCGCCTTCGAGGGCACCCTGTTCGGCCTGAAGAACACCTTCTCCGCGGGCTTCGACGTCAACCGGGCGCGTTTCCGCCACAGCAACAACACCTATGTCGGCAGCTCCGGCCCGGTGGATCCCTACGACCCGGTGCCGGGTGCCTTCCAGAGCAGCATTCCCACCATCCCGCGCTACCGCAACACCGCCGCGCAGCATGCCGTCTTCGTCGAAAACCGCCTGGCACTCACCGCCCAATGGACAGTGGTGGCCGGCCTGCGCAACGACCACGCCGAGATCACCCGCAAGGACCTGGTCACCGGCACCCGCGCCTTCGAGCAGACCTACGACGACACCGGCTGGCGCCTGGGCACCGTCTATCAGCTCACGCCGGATCTCTCGCTCTACGCGCAGTACGCCGAGGCCGCCGACCCGGTGGGCGCGCTGCTGATGCTGACCACCGCCAACAGCGCCTTCGACCTCTCCCGCGGCCGCCAGACCGAGATCGGCCTCAAGCAGCGCTTCTGGCAGGGCAAGGGTGAATGGACGCTGGCCGCCTACGAGATCGTCAAGACCGACCTCCTCACCCGCGACGCCGCCGACCCCTCGCTGCGGGTGCAGGTGGGCCAGCAATCCAGCCGCGGCATCGAAGCCGGCATCAGCGCCGCCTTCGCCCCCGGCTGGCGGCTGGAGGCCAACGCCGCGCTGCTGCGCGCCCGCTACGACGACTTCACCGAGTCGGTCGGCGGCGTCGCCGTCTCGCGCGACGGCAACACCCCCACCAACGTCCCCGAGCGCCTCGCCAACCTGTGGCTGAGCTGGAACTTCCAGCCGCAATGGACGGCCACCGCCGGCCTGCGCTACGTGGACAAGCGCTACGCCGACAACGCCAACACCCTGAAGCTGCCCGCCTACACCACCACCGACCTGTCGCTGCGCTGGGACTTCGCCCCCCGCACCAGCCTGGCCCTGAACGGCTACAACGTCTTCGACAAGCAGTACTTCACCACCGCCTACTACACCGCAACCCAGTGGTTCTACGGGCCGAGCCGGCGGGTCGAACTCACGTTGAACCACCGCTTCTGAACCACGCCCGGGCAGGCCGATGAAGCCGCTGACCCCACCGCGGATACCGCGGGGCCCCCCCACGCCGGGTGGCCCCTGGCG
>NZ_WUEI01000179.1 GCF_012911025.1 Azoarcus sp. TTM-91
GGTGCGGGGCGGGCAGAGCGGGGGCGAGCTGATCAAGCGTCCGGCGGCAGGGGTGCCAGCAGGGCGGCGATATCCGCTTCGCCGAATTTGGCCAGCGCGTCCGCATCTTCCGACAGCACGCTGGCGGCAAGCGCGGATTTGCGTTCCTGCAGGGCGACGATGCGCTCTTCGATGCTGCCGGCGCAGACCAGCTTGAACACGAACACCGGCTTGTCCTGGCCGATGCGGTGGGCGCGGTCTGTGGCCTGGTTTTCCGCCGCGGGATTCCACCAGGGATCGTAGTGGATCACGGTGTCGGCGGCGGTGAGGTTGAGGCCGACGCCGCCCGCCTTGAGGCTGATGAGGAAGACCGGCGCGCGGCCGCGCTGGAAGTCTTCCACCGGCACGCGGCGGTCGCGGGTTTCGCCGGTGAGGCTGACCCAGCCTATCTTGGCCTTGTCCAGCTCGGCGGCGATCAGCGCCAGCATCCGGGTGAACTGGGAGAAGACTAGGATGCGGCGTCCTTCGGCGATCAGCTCCGGCAGCAGGGACATCAGCATGTCCAGCTTGGCGTGCTCCTTGACGCGCGCGGCGGCCGGCGTCTGCAACAGCCGAGGGTCGCAGCAGACCTGGCGCAACTTGAGCAGGGCGTCGAGGATCACGATCTGGCTGCGGGCGTAGCCCTTGCCCGCGATTTCGCCGCGCACTTTCTCGTCCATGGCGGCGCGCACGGTTTCGTAGAGGTCGCGCTGGCCGCCTTCCAGGGCGATGCTGCGCACGATCACGGTCTTGTCGGGCAGCTCGCGCGCTACGTCCTCTTTGCGCCGGCGCAGGATGAAGGGCTTGATGCGGGCTGCGAGCAGGGCACGGCGCACGCCGTCGCCATGCCTCTCTATCGGTGTGCGCCAGGTCTTGGCGAAGTGTTTCTGGTCGCCGAGGAAGCCGGGCAGCAGCAGGTCGAACTGCGCCCAGAGTTCGCCCAGGTGGTTTTCCAGCGGCGTGCCGGTGAGGGCCAGGCGATGGCGTGCATTCAGTTGCCGCAGCACCTGGGCGCCCTTGCTGGCGGCATTCTTCACCGTCTGCGCTTCGTCCAGGATCAGCAGGCTCCATTGCCGTGCCTGCAGGGCTTCGGCATCGCGCCACAGCAGTGGGTAGGTGGTGAGGGCGATGTCGGCTTCGTCCAACTGGTCGAAGCGGTGCTGGCGCCGGTTGCCATGCAGGGCGAGCACCCGCAGCGAGGGGGCGAAGCGCGCGGCTTCGGCCTGCCAGTTGAATACCAGCGAGGTGGGTAGCACCACCAGCGCCGGCTGGGCGAGGCGGCCGGCGTTCTTCTCGGTGAGCAGGTGGGCGATGGTCTGCGCTGTTTTGCCCAGGCCCATGTCGTCGGCGAGGATGCCGGCGAGGTCATGGCGCAGCAGGTGCTGCAGCCAGGCCAGGCCTTCTTGCTGGTAAGGGCGCAGCTCGGCCTGGAAGCCGGTTGGCGTGGGAACCGCGACGATGCCGCTGGCCTTGCTGAGGCGAGCGGCGAGGGCTTCCAGCAGGGCGGTGCCGCGGCCGGGCAGCTCCAGTGCGGCGAGGCGGCCGGCGTCCAGGCGGGAGACACGCAGCGTGGTGGAGGGCTGGTCGAAGAGATCGACCAGCGCCCGCACCAGGGGTTTCAGCCGGCCGGCGGGAAGGCGCAGGCGGCCGAGTTCCTCGTGATGCAGCAGTACGGGCTCGCCGTCGTCTATCCCCTCCAGCCCACCGGAGAGCCAGCGCGTGTCCAGCGCGAAGAGTTCGACCAGCAGCGGCGCCAGCGCCACCGGGCGGCCCTGCACCTCTATGCCGGGCGAGATGTCCAGCCAGCCGTCGGCGGCCTCATCCACATCGAGGATGATGTCGTCGATTTCCAGCGCGCGGTGGCGGAAATCCGCCGGCATGTCGATTTCCCAGCCCGAGGCTTGCAGCGCGGGCAGGGCATCGGCGACGAAGTGCGGCCAGGCGGATTCGGATGCCAGCCCTTGCATGCCGGGCGGTAGCGGCATGGCATGGGGATGCAGCTTGGAGGGGGGGACGCGGGCGAAGCCCAGGCGGCTGAGGCGCTGCAGGGCGGCCGATTCCGCCTTTTCGTCATGCTGCAGGCGCACGCTGCGGCCATCGGCGAGGGTGTGATAGAGCGCGGTGTCGCCAGCGGGAACGGTGAGCGGGCCGTAGCGGAAGGCGATGGTGGCGTAGTCGAAAGCAGCGAGCGGGCCGCGCGGGTAGTCGCGGTAGGAGGCGCCAAATACCGGCAGCGTTGCCAGCGAGAGCACCGGCACCGGTGGGCCGGACAGGCGTAGTGGTGGTCCGCCGGCAGTACGCGGTTGTGGCAGCGTGGGGGCGAGTTCGGCAAGGGCGCCGGCGACCAGCTCGGTTTCCACCGGGGACAACGGTGGCAGCGCCAGCAGTTGGCCGAGCTGAGCAGGCGGAATGTCACAGCTGACTGGGCCGGCTTCCTGGCGCTCTTTGTCCAGATACCACGGCGGCTCGCTATTGAGAATGGCGGCGGCGGGAATGAACTGCAGCTGCGGAGCGACCCTGCCCTTGTCCACGCTCACCCACTCCAGCCGTCCTGGCCGGTTGCTGCCAAGGTGGAGCGCCGGGTTGTCCATGCGTTCGGCGTGAGCGCGGCCGCAATTGAGCAGATGTTCGAGCACGGCCGTGGCATGCCGGCCGGCGACCGGGTAGGCGTCGGTGGCGGTCCAGCCTCGAGGTCGCTGGGTCCAGAGCAGACGCAGGATCTCGAGGTCCTGCTCATTGACGAAGCTAGGGGGCGAGGCCAGCGCCCGTTCCAGGGACGTCCAGGGTTCATGGGCGCGAATGCTGCCGTCCTGGCCGTTGCGTACCTTGTAGAAGGTCACTACGTACTGCTGCAGATGGCTGCGGTAGAGCAGGACGTAGTGCAGGGTGTGGAGGGAGGGCTTGGCGCGGACCTTGCCCGGTGCAGCGCTTTGGCGGAAGGCATCGATCCAGGCCAGCACTTCCGGGCTGGCGCGGTTGGGGTCCTGGCGCTGGGCCAGCCAGGCGAGCATGGCGGCAGCAGCGTGCTTGCAGTTGCGCCCCACCGGACAGGTGCATTGCGACAGCACATAGCGGCCACGCCAGTTGTCGTCGCGTATCTGCACCACCACCCGGTAGGGCGCCGGCCGAGTGCCGCGCACCTTGGCGAGCAGCAGGCCACCGTTGCGTTCCAGGCTGGAGACGTCGTCCAGATAGGGGCGAGCCTTGTCCACCTCGCGCTGGCCCAGCCAGTCGCTGATGTCGGATTCGGTGTAAGTGTCGAGGGCAGACATGCGGGTGCAGGAAGCTTAACCGCGAGATTGTAGCCGCCGTTGTCGGGGCCAAGAAGGGCACTATTGGGCGGTGCGACGCGGGCGGTGTCTGCGGCGGGCGGCAGGCGGACCGCTCCCTCGCTGCCCGGGCCCGCGGCGGACGAGGCGCACGGCCTGGCGGGAAAGTGCCTTGAGCCTCAAGCAAATGGTTTCCATTTGTGCCGGCTTTGTCGTCTTGCCGACACTGGGGGCATAATCCGCGCCCGCCGTTTGGCATAACTGGAGAATGAGGAATGGAACGTCGAGAAATGCTGCGTCACTGTCTGCTGGTGCTGGGCGTTTCGGTGGCCGGGCCGGTGTCAGCCTTCGATCTCGGTCGCGCGCTCGGTGCCGCGAAGTCCTTTACCGACGCGGCGACGGTGGACGATGGCGAGCTCATCGCCTACTACAGCCAGATGAGCCAGGAGATGGACGCCGGCAACGTGGTCGCGGCCGCCGACAGCCCCTATGGCAAGCGTCTCGCCAAGCTCACCCGCGGGCTGGAGAGCCATGATGGCCTGGACCTCAACTTCAAGGTCTATCTCACCGAGGACGTCAACGCCTTCGCCATGGGCGACGGCACGGTGCGGCTGTACAGCGGGCTGATGGACATGATGAGCGACGACGAGGTCCGCTACGTCATCGGCCACGAGATCGGCCACATCAAGGCCGGCCATTCCAAGAAGCGCATGCAGATGGCGCTGGCCACCGGCGGCCTGCGCCAGGCCGTGGCTGCCAGCGGCGGCGATGCCAGGAAGCTGGCCGACTCCCAGCTCGGCGCGCTGTTCGAGAACGTGGTGAAGTCGCAGCATTCCCAGTCCAACGAGAACGAGGCCGATGACTACGCGATGGGTTTCCTGCGCAGCCACGGTTACGACCGCCAGGCGGCGGTGAGCGCGCTGGAGAAGCTGGACAAGCTCTCCGGCGGTGGCGGTGGTGGCTGGTTGTCCACTCACCCGGCGCCGGCGGCGCGCGCGGCGCGGATGCGTACGCAGCTGGGTTGATCGCTGGACGGCCCCGGCTTCCTGTCGGCCGGGGCCGGTAATACTTGGCCCGCCCGGCAGCCCGCCTTTTGTCGCAATCCCCACGTCTGCCAGAGCCCGCGAGCACCTGCATCTGTCTGGCATGCAGTCGGCGGGGGCGACGAGTGTCGCTCCTGCGCTTCCAGGTCCTGGCGGAACCGCGCTGATCCATGCGATCGGGCTGAGGGCGAACGCGCAGGGCGCCAATCCTGCCCGCAGCCGCTGGGCCCCGATTTCCTTCGCTTCGCTTCCGTGTGGTTGGCATCGCATCCTCTGCCAGAGAGTCCGCTCGACGCCGTTCGCAGGTTCCCTCGTGCGACGAGCCGTCCGAAGGGCTGCCTGGCGAGCCGATGAGGCTCCGCGCCGCTACCCTCTCCGCGCCGCCATTCCTCACTTTGCCGATGTAAGCGCATTGACATATATGCTTATGTCGAATGATAATTTTTCGTCATTAATGTAAGTGAATATTTCTCGTTGTCCGCCACCCGGCGGGCGACGCTCCCACGGTCCCCGTCTTCAGTAGTGCCGTCCAAGCGATCAAGGCCGCCCGTCCAGCCTTTGCCGCGCTGTGCGCGTGTGCCTTGTGCGCTTCGGGGAAGGCCGGGTTTGTTCGAAGAGGAAAGCAAAGAGATGGCGTACCTGAAGCATCGCAAGAAGGTTCTGGCGCTGGCCCTGTCGACAATGGCATTGCCGGTGTCGGCGCAGACACTGGTTCTGGATAACGACAACCGCATCAACAGTTGGTACGAGACATACGAGGAACAGGTTCGAGTCATCGGGAGCTATAGCAACCAGGATTCAGACAACTCGCCAATCCGCTTCACCGATGTCGTTTTCAAGCAGGGGCTGGTTCTCGATGCAGTCATCAGTGCGAGAGGCAATGACATGTCTGGGGCAGACCTGGAGTTCCTTCGGGTCGAAGGGGACCTGATCCATGCGGCTACCGGCAGCATCCGCATCGAGGATGCAGTAGCACTCGAGTATGACGATGGCGCTTGGGGAATGCTGATTGACAGTGGCGAGATCCTCGGAAAGTTCATCAATTACGGACATATCGAAGTTCAGGCCGCTGGAGCAGGTGCGGCCGCTGTGGATATTGGCGGATGGGCTGAAATGAGCCTGGGCGGCATAGAGAACCATGGCTCTCTGGCTGCTTACGGTGAAGGTGCTGTTGCTCTATGGGTGGAGAACGCGCACTTCGCCGCCTCCCCGGCCCACATCGTCAACACCGGCCTGATCCGGGCAGACGACGCGGCGATCCGCGTCACCGCCTTCACCGTCGGCAATGAAGGCTCCGCGGGCACGCTGGTGATCCGGAACAGCGGCGACATCCTCTCCGCCGACGAGGCGATAGACGTCAATCCATTGGCCGGCAACGTGAAACTCCTGTGGGACGCCGGCACCATCAGCGGCGATCTGTTCGGCCTGAGCGAGATCGAGGTGGCCGGCCAGGTGCACTTCAATGGCGAACTCCAGCTGCCGGACAGCGATCCGGACGACGATGGTGTTGCCGACATCTGGATGCGCGAAGGCGGCTGGGTGCGGGTGGGCGG
>NZ_WUEI01000017.1 GCF_012911025.1 Azoarcus sp. TTM-91
GCGGTGCGGTTGAAGACCTTGCGCAGCAGCTTGCGGATCATCGGAAGGTGGCGGGTTCTTGCGACATAAGGCGGGGATCATAACCCAAGGCTGGGCGCGGAAATAGCGGCGGTTCACTGGAGGTGGGGACGGAAGCCCTCGCTTCGCCGGCTTGAGGCCTGTTGCGCCGCGACGGAGTGCCTGGTTCTCCTGTTCCCTGCGGGGGATTAAGTCTTTCGGTTTACATCATCGATTGCGGCATGGCGTGGCCGGGGATCAGCCAGATGACGTCGTGGCTGGAGTTGCTGAGGTGGATTGATGTCAATTGAATTTTCCCTTTTTGAAATAAATAAATCCGGTGTATGAGCAGGTTTCGTGATTACGGAGTTGCATTGATTGGTGCGTCGCGAGGTGATTGGATTGATTTCTCATGTATATCTCTTTGGTCGCTGTGGAGTGGGCGGAATTTAATGCCAATGCATTGATTATTAATAATTTTTACTCTATCAATTGCTGCGATTTATAAATAGGTTGGAGGGGCTGTAATGCGGGTTTAAAGAAATGAATCCCGATTCGAATATTGTGTTTACATATATTTCTCTGCCTTCCTATACTGGGCGGAACGTGAGGGGAAAATGCGCAGGGAGCTGCTTCTTTCCGCCTTTTCCCCAAGCAGCAGATTCAGAGGCGAGTGCTGTTCGGTTTCTGGGGCGCGCGGGGAGAGATAAATGGATTTCATGGTAAGGCGGGGCGTGCGTCGCGGCGTTTCACAAGGCCGTGTCCTTTTCCATCTCATCCTCTGCGGCGGCCTTTCGTTCTCCCTGGACCGTGAAGCCACTGCTGCATGCTCGACCATAGGCGCTTCCATCGTCTGTAATTCGGCGGCGACGGTTCTCTCGCCGAATACGATCAACAGCGCCACCAGCGGGCTGACCGTTACCGTCAATTCAGGGGCCAGCGTTTCAGCCCTGCTCGGCATCGGCTATGCGGTGAATCTCACGGGTACGAATTACGCGTTCACCAATAACGGAACAATAGATCCCAGCCTGCTCGGCCTGATTGCGGCAGCCGCGACAGGGGTGAAGATGGGGAATGCCACCGGCGGCTCGGTGGCACTGAACAACGGCGGCTCCATATATGGCTCCGGTTTGCTGGCAACGGTTTCCCTGCTCGGACTGGGGGGAACGGCCATCGATCTGCAGAGCGGTGCTGGTGGCGTCATCACGCTCAACAACAGCGGCTTGATCACCGCCGGGACAGCTTTCCTCGGCGCTGGCGTACTGGCTGCCGACAGCACCGCGATTGCCGCCTATGGCGGCGGCCGGGTGAATATGGTCAATACCGGCACGGTGACGGGTCGCGTCGGCTTCGCTACCGCCAGCGGCGGAAACAGCTTCATCAATGCCGGCACCATCAACGGCAGCGTGCATCTTGGTGCGAACAGCACCAATACTTTCACCGCGGTCACCGGCTCTCAGGTCAATTCCAGCGGCGGCGTCGCGGTCGACGTGCTCGGCCTGCTCGGGCTGAATCTCAGCTATGCCGCGGCCGGCCAGGTAAATGGCGGCGAGAACGGCAACGACACCCTGATCCTGCAGAACGCGGTGTCCGGCACCGGCAGCGGCCTGGCGGGCACCGGCACCGCATCTGCCTCGGTATACAGAAACTTCGAGAATCTGGTGGTCAACAGCGGCAGCTGGACGCTCAACGGCGCGCTGGTCAGCGGCGCCACCAGCCTCAACGGCGGCCTGGTGACCTTCGACAGCGCCAGCAACTTCGGCAGCGGCACACTGACTTCCGCCGGCGGCACCGTGCAGGCGGCAAGCGCGGGGCTGACGCTGCCGAATCCGGTCAGCCTGGGGACTGGCGGGCTGAGTACCACCGGCAGCAACAGCTTTGCGCTCAGCGGCGCAATCTCCGGCAGCGGTGCGCTGAGCAAGGGCGGCAGCCATGTGCTGACGCTGTCCGGCAACAACACTTTCAGCGGAGGGACCAGCGTCAGCGCTGGCGGGTTGATGCTCGGCAGCGGGAATGCGCTGGGCAGCGGTGCGCTGACGGTGAACGGCGCCGCCACCGTGGATACGCTGTCGGCCTTGAACGTGGGCAATGCGATCGTGCTCAATTCGGCGCTGACGACGCTCGGCAGCAACGACCTCGGCCTGAATGGAGCCGTCAGCGGCAGCGGCAACCTGGTGAAGAGTGGCAGCGGCGTATTGACCCTGGGGGCCACCGGCAACACATACAGCGGCGGCACCACGCTCAATGCCGGCACGCTCAGGGTTGGCGGTTCTGGCGCCTTGGGCAGCGGCGCGCTGACCGTGGCCGGGGCTTCGAGCTTGAGTTCCGCCGCGGCGGCGGCGCTGAGCAACGCCGTCGTGCTGAACGGCAATCTGGGGATCGCCGGCAGCAATGATCTGACCTTGTCCGGCGTGGTGTCCGGCAGCGGCCAGCTGAGCAAGAGCGGCAGCGGCGGGCTGAGCCTGAGCGGGGCCAACAGTTATTCCGGCGGCACGGTGCTCGGCGGCGGCACCCTGAGCGTCGGGAATGCAGGGGCGCTGGGCAGCGGCCAACTCAACGTCAGCGGTGCCGCCACCTTGAGCGGCAACGGCGTCACCCTGGGGAATGGTGTGGCGCTGAATGCGGCTTTGACCGCCAGCGGTGACCTCGGCCTGAGCGGAGTGCTTGCCGGCAGCGGCAGCCTGATCAAGAGCGGCAGTGGCAGCCTTGCGCTCAATGGCGCCAATACATACAGCGGCGGCACGGTGCTGCAGTCCGGCAGCCTGGTGCTGGGCAATTCGACCGCGCTGGGGAGCGGCGCGGTGCAGGTGAGCGGCGCCGCGACGCTGGACGCTGGCCAGGCGGTGGCGGTGACGAATGCGGTCCAGCTGGGCGCGGCACTCACGCTCGGGGGCAGCCAGGACGTCGCCCTGGGCGGGGTGGTCAGCGGCAGCGGCAGCCTGATCAAGAACGGCAATGCCGGTCTCAAGCTGCAGGGTGCCAACACTTACTCCGGCGGCACCACGCTGAATGCGGGCCGATTGAGCTTGGGCAACGCCGCCGCGCTGGGCAGCGGCGCGCTGAGCGTGGGCGGTACCGCAGCCCTCGGCCTGGGGGGCAACTATGCGCTGAGCAACGCGGTGCAGCTGGGCGGTGCGCTGACGGTGGATACCGCCGGCAACACCGCCAGTCTGTCTGGCGCAATTTCGGGAAGTGGCAGCCTGCTGAAGAGCGGTTCGGGCACGCTGACCCTGAGCGGCGCCAACAGCTACGCCGGCGGCACCACGCTGGCGGGTGGGGGATTGATGCTGGATAGTGCCACCGCACTGGGCAGCGGCGGCCTGGCCGTCAGCGCCAACACCAGCCTGGACAGCACCGCCGCGCTGCTGCTGACCACCCCCATCCAGCTCGCTGCAGACCTCACCCTGGCCGGCAGCCAGAACCTCACGCTCGCGGGCGCGATCACCGGCAGCGGCGCCCTGATCAAGAATGGCAGCGCCACGGTTGCGCTGACGGGCGGCAACAGCTTCGGCAGTGCGGCGATCAACAGTGGCACGCTGCAGGCGAACGGTGCCAGCCTGGCCGCCAGCGTGAGCAACAACGCCCACCTTGTGCTGGCGCAGAACCTGGCCGGCACCTATTCCGGCAGCATCGGTGGCAGCGGCACGGTGGAGAAGAGCGGCCCGGGCGCGCTGGTCCTGTCCGGCAGCAACACCTTCGCCGGCGGGCTGGCGATCACCAGTGGTTCCCTGGAGACGCGCGGCGGGCAAGCGCTGGCCGACTCTCTGGCGGTATCGCTTGCCGGGGGCGCGCAGCTGCTGGTCGGCGACAGCGAAGCGCTGGGCAGCATTGCCGGCACCGGCGCGGTGAGCGTGGGCGCAGGCGCCAATCTCGCGCTGGGCGGCAACGGGTCGAACTCCAGTTTCGACGGCGTGCTGCAGGGCGCCGGTGGCATCATCAAGAACGGCGCTGGCACCCTCAGCCTATCCGGCGTCAGCACCCATAGCGGCGGGGTGGCGGTCAATGGGGGTGCCTTGCGGGTGGACGGCTCGCTCGCCAGCGCGAATGTAAACATCGGCAACGGCGCCACGCTGGCGGGCAGCGGCACCCTGAGCGGCGCGGTCAGCCTCGCGGATGGCGCCAGACTGAGCGCCGGCAACGGCCAGACGCTGACGCTGGGGGCGCTCACGCTGTCCCAGGGTTCCACGCTGGACTTCTCGCTTGGTGCCGCACAGGCCATCCCGCAGCCCGTGCTGCGGGTGGACGGCAACCTGACGCTGGACGGCACCCTGAACATCACCGATCTCGGCGGCTTCGGCATCGGCGTCTATCGCCTTTTTGCCTATGGCGGCAGCCTGACCGACCTGGGGCTGGACCTCGGCGCACTGCCGGCTTCCACGCTCTCGAGCGCCATGCAGGTGCAGACCTCGGTGCTCGGCCAGGTCAACCTCATCGTGCAGGATGCGAACGCCAACCTGCAGTTCTGGAACGGCGTCAAAGCCGCGGCGGATGGCGTCATCACCGGCGGCAACGGCACCTGGGCCAGCGGCGCGAGCAACTGGACCGACTTCACCGGGCTGGCCACTCAGCTGTGGAACAACCAGTTCGCGGTCTTCGGCGGCGTCTCCGGCGGCAATGTGGATGTGAGCGGCAGCCAGTCCATCACCGGCATGCAGTTTCTGGCCAATGGCTACATCCTGGGCGGCAGCGGCCAGCTGCAGACCAGCGGCAGCACCACCCTGCGGGTGGAGCCGCTGACCACCGCGACCATCAACACCGCCATGGGCGGAAGTGGCAGCCTCAACAAACGCGATGCCGGCACCCTGATCCTAGGCGGCAACAATAGCTATACCGGCGGCACCACCCTGAGCGAGGGCGTGCTGCAGGTGGACGCCGACAATCGCCTGGGGGACGCCAGCGGCAGCCTGACCTTCAATGGCGGCACCTTGCGGGTGACCGGCAACGCGTACCAGGGCACCGGCCGGGCTATCACGCTGGGGGCCAACGGCGGCGGTTTCGACATCGACTCCGCAGCCAATACCTTCACCGTCTCCCAGGCGCTCGGCGGCTCGGGCGCGATCACCAAGGCGGGTGCCGGCACACTGGTGCTCAGCGGCGTGAACAGCTATTCCGGCGGCACCCAGCTCGCGGCCGGCACCCTGGTGGCCGGCAGTGGCTCGGCGCTGGGCAGTGGCGCGCTGAGCGTGACGGCCAATGCCGCGCTCGCCAGCTCCGGGCCGCTCGCGCTGTCGAACGGCGTGAGCCTGGGGAGCGGGGTGACGCTGGGCTTGCCGCTGGGCAGCGACCTCACGCTCAACGGCATCGTCTCCGGCGCGACCGGGGCCCTGGCGAAAACCGGCAGCGGCACGCTGACCCTGGCTGCCACCAACACCTACGGCGGTGGCACTACTCTGGGGGGCGGCACGCTGGTGCTGGGTAACGACCAGGCCCTGGGCAGCGCCGGCCTGAGCGTCACCGCAGCCAGCAGCCTGGCATCTACCGGCGCGCGCACGGTGGCGAACGACCTTGCCCTGGGGGCCGACCTCACGGTAAGCGGCGCCCAGGATCTGACCCTGAACGGCACCGTTTCCGGCGGCGCCAACCTGATCAAGGCCGGCAGCGGCACGCTGACGCTCAATGGCAACAACAGCTACAACGAAACCCGGCTCGACAGCGGCAGCCTGGTCCTTGGCAGCAGCGCAGCGATAGGCAATGGCGCCATACGCGTCACCGGTGCCTCCCGCCTGGATGGCGCCACGCCGCTGGTGCTCGGCAATGCGCTGGACCTTGGCG
This sequence comes from Azoarcus sp. TTM-91, assembly GCF_012911025.1. GTDB lineage: Bacteria > Pseudomonadota > Gammaproteobacteria > Burkholderiales > Rhodocyclaceae > Azoarcus. The sequence goes on from NZ_WUEI01000017.1 coordinate 5,770, forward strand.
CCCTGCTGGACGTCGCCGCCAGCCAGAATCTGACGCTGAACGGCAACATCACCGGTGCCGGCGGACTCGGCAAGAGCGGCGCAGCCACCAGCCTGACGCTGAACGGCACCAACACCTTCAGCGGCGGCATGCAGCTGGGCGGCGGCAGCCTACTGCTGGGCAACGACGGCGCCCTCGGCGGCGGCGTACTGACGGTGAACGCTTCTTCCTCGCTCGATGGCGCCTCGGCGCTCACGCTGGGAAACGGGGTGCAGCTGAATGCCGACCTGACGGTGGCCGGCACGCGCGATCTCGTCCTCAACGGCACCGTCGCCGGCACCGGCCAGCTGGTGAAGGGCGGCGGCAGCACCACGCTGACGCTCAACGGCAGCAACAGCTACAGCGGCGGCACCATCAGCCAGGGCGGCATCCTGGCGCTGGGCAACAGTGCCGCCCTGGGCAGCGGCGCGCTCACGGTGAGCGGCGCCACCGTGCTCGGCGGCAACAGCCCACTGGTGCTGGGCAACACCCTGCAGCTGAACGCCAACCTGGGCCTGAGCAGCGGCCTGGACCTGAGCCTGAATGGCAGCATCGGCGGCAGCGGCAGCCTGCTTAAAGCCGGCGCCGGCACGCTGGTGCTCAATGGCGCCAACAGCTATGCCGGCGGTACCGACATTGCAGGCGGCACGCTGGTGCTGGGCAGCAACACGGCGCTGGGTACCGGCGCCTTGCGGGTGAATGGGCTGAGCACGCTGGGCGGCAGCCTGCCGCTGTTGCTGAACAACGATGTCGTGCTCGCTGCCGGCCTGAACCTCGATGCCACCCACGACATCGCGCTGCAGGGCGGCATCAGCGGCGCCGGCGGGCTGGCGATATCCGGCGGTGGCAGCACCACGCTCGGCGGCGCCAACACCTATGCCGGCGGCACCCAGCTGAACGGGGGCCGGCTGGTGTTGGGCGGCGCCCAGGCCCTGGGCACCGGCGTGCTGACGGTGGACGCCGCCGCTGCGCTGGCCACCACTCAGTCCTTCGCGCTCGCCAACGCCCTGGTGCTGAACAACACCCTGACGCTGGAGGGCCAGCATGCGCTGTCGCTCGACGGCGGACTGAGCGGCAGCGGCGCCCTGCTGAAGAACGGCAGCGCCACGCTGACCCTCAACGGAACGAACACCTTCAGCGGTGGCCTGGGGGTGAATGGCGGCACGCTGGCAATCGGCAACGCGGCGGCTGCGGGCAGCGGCGACGTGACCATAGGCGCGCCGGTGGTGCTGGACAACGGCGTGGGCATGACCCTGGCCAACAACTTCATCCTCAATGGAGGCCTGACCTTTGCCGGCGCCCGGGATCTGGCGCTGAGCGGCACGCTCTCCGGCACCGGCCGCCTGGTAAAGAACGGCGGCGGCGTGCTCGCGCTCAGCGGCGTCAACAGCTACAGCGGCGGCGTGGATCTCAACGGCGGCACCCTCATCGGCGACAGCGGCAGCCTGCTCGGCGACATCGTCACCCAGGCCGGCACCAGCCTGGTCTTCGCCCAGAATGCCAACGGCAGCTACGGCGGGCCGCTGTCCGGCGCCGGCAACCTCAGCAAGACGGGGGCAGGGGAGCTGGTGCTGGGTGGCGCGAACAGTCTGGGCGGTACGATCAGCGTGCTCGCCGGCACGCTGGCGGCGCAGGGCGGGCAGGCCATCACCGGGGCGAGCCAGGTGCAGGTGGACGTGGGCGCCACGCTGAGGCTGGACGGCAGCGAGACGGTGAGCCGCCTGATCGGCGGCGGTGCGGTGGATATCACCGGCGGCAACACGCTGACCCTGGGCGGCGGCAGCGACAACCTCTTCGCCGGCGGTTTCCACGGCAGCGGCAACCTGAACAAGGTCGGCGGCAGTTTGCTGATGCTGACCGGCAACAGCACCAACACCGGCGGCACGCAGGTTTCCGCCGGCACACTGCGGGTGGATGGCACGCTCTCCAGCGCCACGCTGAACGTGCAGTCCGGCGCCACGCTGAGCGGCAACGGCACGGTGATCGGCGCGGTGACGGTGGACACTGGCGGCCGCCTGCAGGCGGATGCCCTCGTCGGCACGCTGACGGTGGGCGACCTGCTGCTCTCCAGTACCTCCATCGTCGATTTCGCCCTTGGCGCGCCGGGCGCCGGCAGCCCGATAGACGTCACCGGCAACCTCACGCTGGACGGCATCCTGAACGTCACCGACAGCGGCGGTTTCGGCCTGGGCGTCTATCGCCTCTTCAGCTACGCCGGCAGCCTGACGGACAACGGCGTGACGCTGGGAGCGCTGCCGCCGGTGAGCGGCACTACGACGCTGCAGGTGGCGGTGCCCAACGAGGTGAACCTGCTGGTGGAGAACAACGCCGGCGACCTGCAGTTCTGGAATGGCGGCACCGTTTCCGCGGACGGCATCATCCACGGTGGCAACGGGACCTGGGACGGCGCGCTGATCAACTGGACCTCGGAGGACGGCCTGCTCAGCCATTCCTGGGGCGGCGTTTTCGCCGTATTCAGCGGCACCGCGGGTGTTGTCACGGTGGACGGCACCCAGGCTTTCGAGGGCATGCAGTTCATCACCAACGGCTACGTGCTGCAGGGCAATCCGGGCGCTGCCCTGAACGCCGTCGGCGATGCCAATGGCGACGCCATCATCCGGGTGGATGGCGGAGACGAAGCCACCATCAACGCCACCATCGACGGCACGGCCACGCTGGTGAAGCACGACGGTGGCACCCTCATCCTGGGTGCAGCCGCCAATGACTACCTGGGCGGAACCCGAGTGGAAGGCGGCGTGCTGCAGGTTTCCGGCGATGCGCAGCTGGGCGCGGCCAGCGGCAACCTCACCCTGAATGGCGGCGCGCTGCGCGTTACCGGCGGCGCCTACACCCAGACCGACCGCAACGTCATCCTGGGCGCCAATGGCGGCGTCTTCGACATCGCCGATGTCGCCAACGACTTCCTCGTCAGCCAGCCGATCACTGGTCCGGGCAGCCTGGGCAAGACCGGGCCGGGCACGCTGGTGCTGGCCGCGGCGAACACCTACGGCGGCGGCACCCGGCTGCTGGCCGGCGGCATCACCGTGGGTGACGACGCCGCGCTGGGCAGCGGCGGCCTGCAGGCGGCCGCCGGCACCGAGCTGGATGCCAGCCAGGCGGTGGTGCTGGACAACGCCTTGCAGGTTGACGGCCCGCTGGCCATCGCCGCCAGCAAGGACATCACCCTCGCCGGCGTGGTGAGCGGCGCCGGTGGCCTGGTCAAGAACGGCGCCACCACGCTGACGCTGAACGGCGGCAACAGTTATGGCGGTGGCACCACGCTCAACGCCGGCCGCATCGTCGTCGGCACTTCCACCGCCCTCGGCGGCGGCACGCTGACAGCCGCCGCCGGCACCGCGCTGGACAGCAGCGTGGGCGGCCTCTCCCTGGCCAACAACCTCCTGCTCAATGGCGACCTGACACTGGATGGCAGCTTCGATCTGGCGCTCACCGGGCTCATCACCGGCACCGGTGGCCTGGTGAAGAACGGTACTGCCACCCTCAGCCTGAGCGGCGACAACAATTACACCGGCGATACCTGGCTCAACGCCGGCGGCCTGGTGGTCGGCAGCAACGGCGCGCTGGGCGATGGCGATCTGCATGTCGCCGCCGGCACCACCCTGGACAGCGCCGCGGCGGTCAGCCTGGACAACGATGTGCTGCTGAACGGCGACCTCGCGGTGCTGGGCAGCAACAACCTCACCCTCAGCGGCCAGATCAGCGGCACCGGCGGCATCCTCAAGTCCGGCAATGCCCGCCTGAGCCTGCTGGGCGCCAACACCTACGGCGGCGATACCTGGCTGAACGGCGGCACCCTGGAAGTGGGCAACGACGATGCGCTCGGTACCGGCACCCTGCATGCGGCCGCCGGTACCGCGCTGGACAGCAGCACGCCGGTGACGCTGGCCAACCAGGTGGACATCGCCGGCCCCTTCACCGTGCCGGGCAGCAAGGACCTGACCCTGGACGGGGTCGTCAGCGGTGCCGGCAGTCTGCTCAAGACCGGCCCGGCGGTGCTGACGCTCAACGGCATCAACACCTACCTCGGTGGCACCACGCTGGCCGGCGGCACCCTCGTCATCGGCAATGCGCAGGCCCTCGGAGGAGGTGATCTCACCGTCAGCGCGCCCTCCACACTGGGCAACTCCGCCCCCTTCACGCTGGCCAACGATGTGCACCTGCTCTCCGCGCTGACCCTGCAAGGCCTGAACGACCTCACCCTGAGCGGCGACATCGACGGCAGCGGCAACCTGGTGAAGAACGGTGCCGGCACGTTGGCGCTGACCGGCAACAACAGCTACAGCGGCGGCACCACGGTGAATGCCGGCACCTTGGCCGGCGACAGCGACAGCCTGCAGGGCAGCATCGTGACGGCGGCCGGTTCGGTGGTCGATTTCCTGCAGGCCGCCAATGGCAGCTTCAACGGCAACATCAGCGGCGGTGGCGCGGTGGTCAAGAATGGCGCGGGCACGCTGACGCTCACCGGCAGCAACAGCTACGGCGGCGGCACCACGGTGAATGCCGGCACCCTGGCCGGCAACACCGACAGCCTGCAGGGCAACATCGTCAACAACGCCACCGTGGTGTTCAACCAGACCGCCGACGGCATCTACGGCGGCGTGATGTCCGGCGCCGGCGATCTGGTGAAGGAGGGCAGCGGCGCGCTGACGCTGAGCGGCAACAACACCTTTACCGGCGATGTGTTCGTGAATACCGGCCAGCTGCTCGTCACCGGCGTGGTCGATGGCGCCTCCATCACCGTTGCCGGCGGCGCGTTCATCGGCGGCTCCGGCACCATAGGCGGGCCGGTCACGCTGGCCGGCGGCGCGCACCTGGTGGCCGGCACCTACATGACGCCGCTGAGCTTCGCCGATGCGCTGATCCTGTCTCCCGCCACCGAGCTGGACTTCGCCCTCGGCACCGCCGGCGCGCCCACCACGCTGGTCTCGGTCGGCGGCGACCTGACGCTGGACGGCATCCTCAACATCAGCGATGCCGGCGGCCTGGGCAGCGGCATCTACCGGCTGTTCGCCTACGCCGGCACGCTCACCGACAACCTGCTGAGCTACGGCCTGCTCCCGCCTGGCTACGACGCCAGCCGCTTCACCCTGCAGACCGCGTTCGGCGGGCAAGTGAACCTGCTGGTGGAAAGCGTGCCGGGCGAAATCCAGTTCTGGAACGGCAACAAGACGGTGGCCGATGGCGCCATCTCCGGCGGCAACGGCGTCTGGTCCTCCACCACCAACTGGACCGATGCCAGCGGCAACGAAACCCAGAGCTGGGGCGGCCGCTTCGCCGCCTTCGCCGGCACCGCCGGACAGGTCACGGTGGATGGCGTGCAGGCGATCACCGGCATGCAGTTCCTGTCCGACGGCTACTGGCTGCTGACTGGCTCCGGTGGCGGCCTGAACCTCACCGGAGCGGCCACGCCCATCCGGGTGGACGACGGGGTGACGGCGGAAGTCGATGTCGCCCTCGGCGGCAGCGGCGGCATCAACAAGACCGGTGGCGGCACCCTGGTGCTGGAACGCGCCAACGGCTACAGCGGCGGCACCACCATCAGCGGCGGGCGCGTACAGGTGGCGGCCGACGATCGCCTGGGGGCCGGGGGCACCGGCGTGACGCTGGATGGCGGCATCCTCAGCATCGCCGGCACCGGCTTCACCGGCACCAACCGCAGCCTGACGCTGGGCGCCAACGGCGGCGGCGTGGAGATCCTGGACGCCGCCAACAACTTCACCCTCTCCCAAGCGCTGGGCGGCAGCGGCGGGCTGACCAAGCTGGGCGCCGGCACGCTGACGCTGACCGGCAGCAACAGCTACAGCGGCGGCACAACGGTGGCCGCCGGCACGCTGGCGGGCGACAGCGCCAGCCTGCAAGGCAACATTTCCGCCGCCAGCGGCACCACCCTGCGCTTCGACCAGGGCAGCGACGGCCTCTTCCTCGGCTCCATCACCGGCGCCGGCGCGGTGGTGAAGACCGGCGCCGGCAACCTCACGCTGGGCCAGGCCAACGCCTACAGCGGTGGCACGACGGTGAGCGCCGGCACCCTGACCGGCAACAGCAGCAGCCTGCAGGGCAACATCGTCAACGACGCCACCGTGGTGTTCAACCAGAGCGGCGATGGCGTCTTTGCCGGCAACATCAGCGGTGGCGGAACGTTGATCAAGACCGGCGCGGGCACCCTCAGCCTCACCGGCGATCATCCCCTTTCCGGCGTCGTCACCGTGATCGACGGCAGCTTGCTCCTCAGCAACGGCAACGTGCCGGATTCGGTGATGAACATCGCCTCCGGCGGTCAGCTGCTGGGCTCCGGCTGGGTGGGAAGCGTGACCAATGGCGGCACGGTGCTGGGCGCGATGGGCGGCGGCCATGTCAGCGTTGCAGGCAACTACCTCAACACGGCCGCCGGCACCCTGCTGGTCGATCTGGATGAAGGCGCGGGCAACCACCTCACCGTTACCGGCTCCGCCAACCTGCAGGGGCGCCTGCGCGTGCTCAGCGGCTTCGCCTACCAGGGGGCTTCCACCACTTACACCGTGCTGAGCGCCGCCGGCGGAGTGAGCGGTACCTTCGACGAAGCGGTGATTCCCACGCTCGCCTTCCTGGATGCCTCCCTCGCTTACCAGCCGAATTCGGTGGAGCTCAGCCTGGTGCGGAACGACATTACCTTCGCCTCGGTTGCCCTTACCCCCAACCAGCGTGGCGTGGCTGCCGCGCTGGACGCCATGGGGGCGGGAACCCTCTACAACAGCATCCTCTCCCTGGACGTGGCCGAGGCCCAGCGCGCCTACGACCTGCTCTCCGGCGAGGCCTTCGGCAGCAGCTCCGCCGCACTCATCGGCGAAGTCGGCCTGGTCATGGATGCCTTGAGCGCCCGCACCCGCGCCGGCGGTGGTTGCGTTTCGCAACGCCGGGAGGGCGAGCAGGCCAGCGCGCCTTGCGTATGGACGCAGATGCTGGGCGCCATGGGCACCTACGCGATGAACGCCACCGACTACGGCTGGCCGGCCGCGCTGGGCCAGGCCAGCAGCCAGCTCGGCACCGGGTTCAGCGGCTGGGGGCATGTGCTGGGCGGCTGGGGCCGGCTGGATGGCCACGACGGCAGCGCCGCGACGGAGCGCGACACCAGCGGTGTGCTGGTCGGCCTGGAGCACACCCTCAGCGAGCAGTGGCGGGTGGGGCTGATGGGCGGTTACTCTGATACCACCGCCAAGGTCGGCCGGCGCGCCTCCAAGGCCAAGGTGGACAGCTACCACCTGGCCGCTTACGCCGGCTACCTGCACGAGCGCTGGGCGCTGAGCTTCGGCGCCGGCTACAGCCTCCACAAGGTGGATAGCCGCCGCACGGTGGCTTTCGGCAACTTCTCCGACCGCCTGAGCGCGGATTACGACGCCCACACCGCGCAGATCTTCGGCGAGGTGAGCCGCAACTTCGATGCCGGCGTCGCCCTGGTCGAACCCTATGCCCGGCTGACCTTCGTGCGCTACGAAACCGAGACCTTCCACGAACGGGGCGGCGCTGCACGGCTGGAAGGCAGCAGCAAGCAGGCGCAGACGGAGCTGACGCTGGGCGGGCGGCTGATGCGGCAGATCAATCTCGAGGGCGACAGGGCCCTGCTGCTGCGCGCTGGCCTGGGTTGGAACCACGCCTTCGGCGACGACACCGCGGATACCGACATGCGTTTCGCCGAAGGCGGCGGCGCTTTCTCGGTCAAGGGCGCGCCGCTGTCGCGCGACAGCATGGTGGTGGAGGCGGGCGCCGAGTTCCGGGTGTCGCCCGGCATGCGGCTGGGCTTCGACTACCTCGGCCAGCTCGGCAAGGACAGCCGCGACCAGCAGCTGCGGGTGAGCGTCGGCTACCGCTTCTGAGGTGCTCTGCGGCTGCGGAAGGAAGAACGCCCCGGGATGGCCGGGGCGTTCTTCCTTCCATGGTTCGTAACCCGCGGCGGCTCAGGCGCGCAGCGAGATCACCGGCCAGCCGCGTTCCACCGCGTGGGCGTGCAGAGTGTCGTCCGGATCGACCGCGATCGGGTTGCTCACCCGTTCCAGCAGCGGCAGATCGTTGCGCGAATCGCTGTAGAACCAGCTGCGCTCGAAGCTGCCGGCGTAGAGCCCCAGCGACTCCAGCCAGGCATCCACCCGTTCGATCTTGCCGGCCTGGAAGGCGGGCACGCCGCGCGCCTTGCCGGTGAAGGCACCGTTCTCCTGCGCCGGAATGGTGGCCACCAGATGGGGAATGCGGAATTCGCGGGCGATGGGGCCGGTGACGAAGCTGTTGGTGGCGGTGACGATGGCGACCAGCGCACCGCTGGCGAGGTGGCCGTCCACCAGCTGGCGTGCCTGCGGCGTGATCATCGGCCGGATGGCGGTGTCCAGGAACTCACGGTGCCAGGCGTCCAGCTGCGCGCGCGGATGGCGGGCGAGGGGGGCGAGCTGGAAATCGAGGAAGGCGAAGATGTCTAGCGTGCCGGCCTTGTAGTCCTCGTAGAAGGCAATGTTCTTCGCCTCCTGCACTTCGCGGTCGAGCACGCCCTTGGCGATCAGGAACTGGGCCCAGGCGAAGTCGGAGTCCCCATTGAGCAGGGTGTTGTCGAGGTCGAAAAGTACGAGATCCACAATGTGTTCCAGGTGAGTGAGTGGAGCGCTTGGCGGCCGTTCAGATGGAAAGGCCCTGCTGCATCATCTCGCGCAGCAGCGGCACGGTGACCGGGCGCTTGCGTTCCAGCGAGGCGGTGTCCAGCGCGTCCAGCACCGCCAGCAGGCTGGGCAGGTCGCGGCGGCCGTGGCGCAGCAGGAAGTCCACCACCTCGTCGGCCAGCGGCAGGCCGCGGCGGTCGGCCAGGGTGCGCAGGATCGCGCTGCGGGAGTCGTCGTCCAGCGGCTGTACCTCATACACCAGGCACTGGCCGATGCGGGTGCGCAGGTCTTCGCGCAGCGTCAGCCCCAGCGGCGCGTTGGGGCCGGAGAGCAGCAGCGACTGGCCATTGGCGAGCGAGCGGTTGAAGGCATTGAAGAGGCCGATCTGGGCGTCTGGCGACAGGCGGTCCACATCGTCCACCGCCACCAGCGCGCCGGGCGTCTCCGGCAGCTGGGCGCCTTGGGTGGCACCGGCGAGGCAATGGGCAGGCCGGCCGGCGGTCTCGGCCAGCGCCACGGTGGCGCGCAGCAGGTGGCTGCGGCCGCTGCCGGGCGCGCCCCACAGGAAGAGGTGGCGGGCGGGCAGGGCCTGGTCGCGCGCGGCCAGCAGGGAGAGGGCGGCGATCAGCTCCGCGTTGCTGCCGGCGACGAAGTTGTCCAGCGTGGGGGGCGCGTCCGGATGGATGTCGAGAACGAGTTGCTTCATCACCGGTTTCATTCCCTGGCCCCCGGATGGCCGCGATAGAGGGCGCTGGAGAACCAGGCGCTGCGCACCTCGCGCAGGCCCACCAGCAGCGCGGCGCTGACCGGCAGCGCCACCAGCACGCCGACGAAGCCGAACAGCTGGCCGAAGGCCATCAGCGCGAAGATGACCACCACCGGATGCAGGCCGATGCGTTCGCCCACCAGGTAGGGCGTGAGAGCGAAGCTCTCCACCACCTGGCCGATGGTATAGACCACCGCCACGCCGATCAGCGGCGACCAGCCGTCGCCCTGCAGCAGCGCGGCGAGGATGGCCAGCACCAGACCGCCGCCGAAGCCGACGTAGGGAATGAATACCAGCAGGCCGGTGAGAACGCCCACCGGCAGCGCGAAGTTGAGGCCGGCGATCCACAGGCCGACGCTGTAGAACACCGCCAGCAGCAGCATCACCGACAGCTGGCCGCGCAGGAACTCGGACAACACCGAATCGATCTCGCCGATGATGCGTAGGGTACGGGGCAGCCAGGGGCGGGGTACCGCCCGCTCCAGGCCGGCGATCAGCCGCGGCCAGTCCTGCAGCAGGTAGAACATCACCACCGGGATCAGGAACAGGTTGGCCAGCATGCCGACCAGGGCGAGGCCGCCGGTCTTCAGATGGGCGAGCAGGATGGGAATGAGATCCTGCGCGGTCGCCCAGTTCTCGGTCATCAGCTTGCGCAGCTGGCTGGCGTCCAGCTGCAGTTGCACGCCCAGGTGCTGCCGCAGCTTGGGCGACACATGGTGGTTGAAGAGTTCGATGAGGTCGGGCAGGCGCTGGGCCAGCGTCATCGCTTCGCGGTACACCATCGGCACCAGCACCAGGGTGAGGGCCACCAGCACCAGGCAGGCGATCAGGATCACCAGCAGCACCGCCAGCGGCCGCGGCAGGCGCCGCCGCACCAGCCAGCCGACCAGCGGGTCGCAGATGTAGGCGAAGACCCCGGCCACCACGAAGGGCGTGAGGATGGGGCTCAGCAACCAGAACAGGCCGACGAGGGCGAGGCCGGCTGCGGCCCAGGCGGCGGTTTGCAGACGATCGGCGCGGCGCGGGGTCATTTTCAAGTAAAATCGCGGGCTTGGCGCGGGGGCAGATCACCCGCGAAACCCGTAAATGTAGCCAGTTGGCCCTGCACCCTCAAGTTCCGTCGCATGCCGACCGGCCCGAAACCCGCATCCAGCAAGTCAGAGGAACGATCTTGACCGCTCCGAATCCGTCCCAGCAAGTTTCCCTTTCCTACCGCGACGCCGGCGTAGACATCGACGCCGGCGACGCCCTGGTGGACCGTATCAAGCCCTTCGCCAAGCGCACCATGCGCCCGGAAGTGCTGGGCGGCATCGGCGGCTTCGGCGCCCTGTTCGAGCTGTCGAAGAAGTTCAAGGAGCCGGTGCTGGTATCCGGCACCGATGGCGTGGGCACCAAGCTGAAGCTGGCCTTCCAGCTGAACAAGCATGACACCGTCGGCCAGGACCTGGTGGCGATGAGCGTGAACGACATCCTGGTGCAGGGCGCCGAGCCGCTGTTCTTCCTCGACTACTTCGCCTGCGGCAAGCTGGACGTGGAAACCGCCGCCACCGTCGTCCAGGGCATCGCCCAAGGCTGCGAGCTGGCTGGCTGCGCGCTGATCGGCGGCGAAACCGCCGAGATGCCCAGCATGTACCCGGACGGCGAGTATGACCTCGCCGGCTTCGCGGTCGGTGCGGTGGAAAAGGCGGACATCATCGACGGCAGCCGCATCATCCCCGGCGATGTGGTGCTAGGCCTGGCCTCCAGCGGCGCCCACTCCAACGGCTACTCGCTGGTGCGCAAGATCATCGACGTCGCCAGGCCCGACCTGGATGCCGATTTCCACGGCCGCCCGCTGCGCGACGTGGTGATGGCGCCCACCCGCATCTACGTGAAGCCGCTGCTGGCGCTGATGCAGGCATTGCCGGGCGCGGTGAAGGGCATGGCCCATATCACCGGCGGCGGTATCACCGAGAACGTGCCGCGCATCCTGCGCGACGAGCTGACCGCCCGCATCGACGCCGCCAGCTGGACGCTGCCGCCGCTGTTCCAGTGGCTGCAGCAGGCCGGCAACGTGGACATCCAGGAGATGTACCGGGTGTTCAACTGCGGCATCGGCATGGCGGTGGTGGTGGCCGAGGCGGATGCCGACAAGGTGACCGCCCAGCTGAGCGCCGCCGGCGAAACCGTGTATCGCATCGGCCGCATCGACAAGCGCGGCGAGGGCGAAGCCCAGACCATCGTCGGCTGAGCCGCCGCAGCCACTCGGCCAGCCCGCGGCGCCTGGTGCGCCGCGGGCTTTTTTTTGGCCTGGCTTTCCGCGGCGGCGCTCCGCTTCACGAGGCGGGCGATGCGGCTGCTTCAGCCATTGCCCTCTGTCCGGGGGCGGCAGACTGTGCGGCGGTGGCGGTCCGATTTGCCCGGAGCCAAGGAACCACGGCGCCGGGCAGCACTCCGAAACTGGCGGTTTGGGTGAGATGGAACGCAGAGGAAGCGCATAGCCGGCCGGCTACGATATGCAACAATCTGCAAGCCTTTTTCTGTTCCAATCCTTCGTTTCCCCGCGTTTTCACCGCTTTCCCCATTCGCTGGAATTCCCTCCCCCATGTCGTCCCGCCGTCCCCTCGTACTCGCTCTCTGTATCGTCGGCCTGGCCGGCCTCGGCGCCTACGCCTGGCATGCCAACCGTGCGCCGGTCTCTCCCAAGGGCAGCGCTGCCGCGGCGCCAGCCGAGGCGCCGGCGGCCATCGGCGTGGAGGTGGAGGTGGTCGTCACCCAGGCGATGCCGGATGACGTCAGCGCGGTCGGCTCGCTGCTTTCCAACGAGGCGGTGGTGCTGCGGCCGGAAGTGGCCGGGCGCATCTCGGCCATCCGCTTCCGCGAGGGCACGGCGGTGAAGCAGGGCGAGGTGCTGGTGGAGCTGGATGCGGCGGTACAGCAGGCGGAACTGCAGCAGGCCAAGGCCAGCCTGTCGCTGGCGGAGGCGGACTACCGGCGCTCGGAAGACCTGTTCTCGCGCAAGTTTGTCAGCCAGAGCGCGCGCGACGAGGCCGCCTCGCGGCTGGAGGTGGCGCGCGCCACCACCGCGCTGGCGCAGGCCCGCTACGAGCGCACCCGGCTGCGCGCGCCCTTCGCCGGCGTAGTCGGCATCCGCAATGTCAGCGTCGGCGATTACGTCCAGGAAGGCGCGGCGCTGGTGAACCTGGAAGACATCAAGACGCTGAAGGTGGATTTCCGCCTGCCGGAGCACTATCTGCAGCGCATCCGCCCCGGCCAGGCGGTGGAGGTGAGCAGCGATGCGCTGCCCGGCCAGTCCTTCGCCGCCTCGGTGGATGCCATCGACCCGCTGGTGGACGCCCAGGGCCGCTCGGTGGTGATGCGCGCCCGCCTGGCCAACGACGAGGGCAGGCTGCGGCCCGGCATGTTCGCCCGCGTGCGCCTCATCCTGCGCGAGAGGCCGGCGGTGGCGGTGGTGTCCGAGCAGGCGCTGATGCCCTCGTCCGGCACGGTGCAGTATGTCTACCGGGTGGAGCAGAACGTGGTGCGCCGGGTGGAGGTGGAGACCGGCAGCCGGCGCGGCGCCAAGGTGGAGATCGTGCGCGGTCTGGCGCCGGGCGACACCGTGGTCACCGCCGGCCACCAGAAGCTGCGCGACGGCGCGGTGGTGCGGGTGCTGCAGACAGGTGGCAACGGCGCCGCCAGCGACAGCATCGCCGCGCCTTCGGCGGCTGCGGCGGCGGGCTGAGGACGGCGGCGATGGTCCTGTCCGAGATCTGCATCAAGCGGCCGGTGTTCGCCACCGTGCTGTCGCTGATGGTGCTGCTGGTGGGCATCATGTCCTGGTCGCGGCTCACCGTGCGGGAGTACCCGGCCATCGACGAGCCGGTGGTCACGGTGGATACCACCTACACCGGCGCCAGCGCCGAGATCGTCGAATCCCAGGTGACCAAGCCGCTGGAGGATTCGCTGGCCGGCATCGAAGGGGTGGACGTGCTGTCCTCCATCAGCCGCCAGGAGCGCAGCCAGATCACGGTGCGCTTCCGCATCGAGCGCGACCCCGACAGCGCCGCCGCCGACGTGCGCGACCGCGTTTCCCGGGTGCGCCGCCGCCTGCCGGACGATGTGGACGAGCCGGTGATCGCCAAGGTGGAGGCGGACGCCAACCCCATCATCTGGGTCGCCTTCTCCTCCGACCGCCACTCCCCGCTGGAAGTCAGCGACTTCGCCAACCGCATCGTCAAGCCGCGGCTGCAGACCCTGCCGGGCGCGGCGGACGCTCGCCTCTACGGCGAGCGCCGCTACTCCATGCGGATCTGGGTGGACCGCGACCGCCTGGCCGCCTACGGCCTCACCCCGCAGGATGTGGAAGACGCCATCCGCAAGCAGAACGTGGAACTGCCGGCCGGCCGCATCGAAAGCCGGCAGCGCGAGTTCTCGGTGGTGGCGCGCACCGACCTGGCCGAGGCCGAGCAGTTCGGCGCGGTGGTGGTGCGGGAGCCGGCGACGCCGGCCGGCTACCCGGTGCGCATCCGCGACATCGGCCGGGTGGAGGTGGCGGCGGCGGACGAACGCACCTCGGTGCGCTTCATGGGCAAGCCGGCGGTGTCCATCGGCCTCATCAAGCAATCCACCGCCAATCCGCTGGACCTCAAGCGCGGGCTGATGGAGATGATGCCCAGGCTGGAGGAGGAACTGCCCGCCGGCATGAGCATGAACATCGCCAACGACTCCACCGTGTTCATCGAGCGCTCCATCAAGTCGGTGTTCTCCACCATCTGGGAGGCGGTGGTGCTGGTGGCGGTGGTGTGCTTCTTCTTCCTGCGCAACTGGCGGGCGATGCTGGTGCCGCTGGTGACCATCCCGGTGTCGCTGGTCGGCGCCTTCGCGCTGATGCTGGTGTTCGGCTTCTCCATCAACACGCTGACCTTGCTCGCCCTGGTGCTGGCCATCGGCCTGGTGGTGGATGACGCAATCGTGGTGCTGGAGAACATCTACCGCCATGTGGAAGAGGGCATGGAGCCGGTGGCGGCGGCCTTCCGTGGCGCCAAGGAGATCGGCTTCGCTGTGGTGGCGATGACCATCACCCTGGCGGCGGTGTATGCGCCGGTCGCCTTCATGACCGGCCGCACCGGCAAACTGTTCACCGAGTTCGCGCTGACCCTGGCCGGCGCGGTGATCGTCTCCGGCTTCGTCGCGCTGACGCTGTCGCCGATGATGTGTTCCAAGCTGCTGCGCCACGAGAAGAAGCATGGCGCGGTCTATGTCGGCATCGAACGCTTCCTCGAAGGCCTGACTTCCGCCTACCGCCGCGCGCTCACTCGGGCGCTGGACCTGCGCTGGCTGGTGATGCTGGCCTTCGCTGTGGTGGCCGGCAGTTCGGTGCTGCTGCTGGGCGTGCTCAAGACCGAGTTGGCGCCGGTGGAGGACAGGGGCCGCATTCTCGCCAGCTTCTCCGGCCCGGAAGGCGCCACGGTGGATTACATGAGCCGCTACGCCGCCGAGATCGAGGCGCTGTACGCCAGCGTGCCCGAGATCTCCGGCTACATGGTCACCGTCGGCAACCCGACCGTGTCCCAGGGCATCTCCTACGCTTCCTTCGTCGACTGGGCGGAGCGCACTCGCAAGAGCAGTGCCATCGCCGCCGAGCTGGACCCCAAGCTGCGCGCCATTCCCGGCATCCACGCCTTCCCGGTGTTGCCGGCCGCCTTCGGCCAGAGCCCGCGGGTGCGGCCGGTGGGCTTCGTCATCGTCACCTCCGCCAGCTACGAAGAGCTGAACGAATACACCGAGCGGATGCTGGACGAGATGCGCAAGAACCCCGGCTTCGTCTCGCCCGATACCGACCTCAAGCTGACCAAGCCGGAGCTGGCGGTGGACGTGGACCGGGACAAGGCCGCCGACCTCGGCGTGCCGGTAGACGTCATCGGCCGCACGCTGGAGACCATGCTGGGCGGCCGCCAGGTCACCCGCTACAAGAAGGAGGCCGAGCAGTACGACGTGATCGTGCAGGTCGGCGCCGGTGCCCGCGCCGATCCGCGCGACATCAGCGGCATCTTCGTGCGCGGCAAGAGCGGCGAGATGATCCCGCTCTCCAGCCTGGTGCGGGTGAACGAGACGGTGAGCCCGCGCGAGCTCAACCACTTCGGCCAGCGCCGCGCGGTCACCATCTCCGCCAACCTGGCGCCCGGCTACACCCTGGGCGAGGCGCTCAACTACATGGAAGAGGCCGCCGGACGCATCCTGCCCGCCGGCTACGCCTTCGACTACGAAGGCCAGTCGCGCGAGTTCAAGACCAGCTCCGCCAGCCTGGCGCTGGCCTTCGGCCTCGCGCTCGCGTTCATCTACCTGGTGCTGGCTGCCCAGTTCGAGAGCTTCCGCGACCCCTTCATCATCATGCTCACGGTACCCTTGTCGATGACCGGTGCGCTGGGCGCGCTTTACCTCGCCGGTGGCACGCTCAATGTGTACAGCCAGATCGGCCTGGTGACGCTGGTCGGCCTCATCACCAAGCACGGCATCCTGATCGTCGAGTTCGCCAACCAGCTGCGTGAGACCGGCACGGAAATGCGCGCGGCGGTGACCGAGGCGGCGGTGCTGCGGCTGCGGCCCATCCTGATGACCACCGGCGCAATGGTGCTGGGCACCATCCCGCTGGCGCTGGCCACCGGCGCCGGCGCAGAGAGCCGACAGCAGATCGGCTGGGTCATCGTCGGCGGACTGCTGCTTGGGACCTTGTTCACTTTGTTCGTCGTGCCCACCGTCTATACTTTATTCAAGCGCCGGGATCACCGCCCGGCGGTGGCGCAGGGGGAAGGCAAGCTCTCCGCCCCGGCCTGAGGCGTTCCCCGTCAAGGAAAGTTGGAGTTTCAATTGATCGACACTTCGTTGCGCATCTCGCCCGTCTATACCCCGGCCGTGCAAACGGTCGGGCCGGCGCGCGCCGGTGTCAATGAAACACCGCTCACCACGGATGTTCCGCCGTCCGGCCCTAGCGCGGTCGTAGACCTGAGCGCCCAGGGCCGTCAGGCCGCTGCCCGGGAAGTCGGGGCCGAAAGCGCTTCCCGTGCTGGCCTGACGCAGGCGGCCGAACGGGCCAATACCCGGGCCCTGGAGTCGGCCGCCGTTGCCGGACCGGCGGCCGACCCCACCGCAGACTTGTATACCGGCAATGGCATGAACCAGGTCGCCGCGCAGGCCGAAGCTGCGGCCCAGGCGGCGGATGAACAGCCCGCCGAGGCGCAGTTGCAGCAGGGCTCGGCTTCGCCGGATGCGCTTGAACAGGCGAGGGTGGCGCTGCAGAACGCGGATGCCCAGTCCGCCAACGATGTCCTGGTGCGGCCGGAAGCGGTGGAGCAGGCCGGAGCCGCCCTGAGAGTGGCGCAGACATCCGCGCCCGCGGTGGAGACCGCCGCTGCCCGGCCGCTGACGGCGGCCGATGCCATCCAGCAGGCGAACGCAGCCAGTGCCGCAGCGCCGCTGAACCAGACTGACTCGGTGGATCCCGCCCAGCAGGCTCAGGCTGCCCAGGCCGATGCTGCCGCGCGGGAAGCCGACAGCCAGCAGACCGCGGCCGCGGCGCAGCGTACCGAGGCGGCCCAGGCGCAGGCGGAGCAGACCGAAACCGCGGCGAACGAAACCCAGAGCGAACGCGCGGAAGCGCTCAATCGGCAAGTTGAAGCCGACCGTGCCGATGGCGCCGCCCGAGAGGCGCAGCAGGCGCGGGCCGAAGTCCAGACGCAGCGTTCCGAAGCAGCACAGGCCGAGCAGGCGGCGCGCGACCGCCAGCTGCAGCAGGCGGACACCGCGGACCGCCAGGCAGAGGCGCAGCGGGCGGAGAGTGCACTGCGTAACGACCAGCAGGTACGGGAGGCGACCGAAGAGCGCCGTATCGAAACCGAGCGGGTGCAGGAAAGCAGCCGTAGCGATCAGCTGGAACGGGCTGCGGCCGAAGAGCGCCGGCAGGACGTGCAGCGCACCGAGACGCAGACGCGCAACAACGAAATCCAGCAGGCCGCGGCCGAGACGCAGCGGGTCGAGGCCCAACGGCTGGAGGCGCAGCGGCTGGAAGCCCAGCGTAGCGATATGCTGGCCGCTGCCGAGCAGATGCAGCGCACCGAGCCGCTGACGCGCCCGGATGTCCAGCCCGCGGATGCGGCAGCCCCCACCGCCGCCAGCGAACGCGCCGAAGCGCTGGCTCGAACCGCCGAAGTGGAGGGGATGGCCAATGCGGCCGCGAATGCCGCCAACGCCTTCAACAGCGCCACCAACGGGCCCGCGGAGTTGACCGGCGCAGCCAAGGCCAACGCCCCGGCAGACGCCGCTTCCAGTGCGGGCAATCAGGCGGTGCAACTCTATCTGCAGAACGCTGCCCTGCCGAGTGGCCAACAGGCTTCCGCCGCGGTGCGGGTGGCGGTCTGAAACCCGCGGCCGGGTTTCTGGCCGCAGTTTGCTTCCTGATCTGACCATTCATCGCGCCACCGTCCGGGGGGCGTTTTTCGCGCTTTTTCTTTCCCTCGCTGAACTGATGGATGCGGCCAGCCTGGGCTGGCCGTGCGGCGTTCAGCCGAACAGGTAAGGGAAGAGCTTCTGCCGTTCGGCCGCGGTCAGCGATTCCATTCGTTGCACGTTGCGCGCCGGAATGTTCTCCGGGTCGGGGAAGTGCGCCAGGGCTGCTTCCAGGCTTTCCTCGCGGATCAAGTGCAGCAGTGGCCAGGGCGAGCGGTTGGTGAGATTGCCGGCGTCGTCCGGTTCGGTGTCGGCGAACTGGTAGTCGGGGTGGAAGCTCGCCACCTGGAATTCGCCCTCCCAGCCGAATTGCTGCAACCACAGATCGACCAGGTCCAGGAACTGGTTGTAGTCGTCGAAATCCGCCAGCACCTCCGGCAGCGCCATCACCGTGGTTTCCAGCGCGTGCACCGGCGTGTCGGAGAGGCGCTCCAGCTCCTTCTGCATGTCTTCCAGCACCGCTTCCTCGGTGGTGGCGGCGCTGACGTGGATGCGGATGCGGCCCTCGACACGCGGCCGGGCGGCGAAGGGGCAGAGGTTCTCGCCGATGACGACATCGTCCAGCCAGCGGGCGACGTCCTCGGCAACCTGGCGTTCGAAGGCGGAGCGGTCCATGGGGATTCCTTTCTTGAGGGTTCAGGCGGCGAGCAGGCGCAGGGCGGCATCGCGTACCGCGCTGGCGAGGTCGGGGCGCAGGCAGTCCAGTTCCACCAGGTCGGGCCAGTTTTCGCGGAACTGGCGCTGCCAGGTGAGCTGGCGCTTGGCGAGCTGGCGGGTGGCGGCAATGCCGGTGAAGCGCAGGGTGTCGAGGTCGCACTCGCCATCCAGGTAGGCCCAGGCCTGGCGATAGCCGACGCAGCGCATCGAGGGCATGTCGGGCGTGAGCGCATAGCGTTCGCGCAGCAGGGCGAGTTCGGCGAGCAGGCCGCCGTTCAGCATCTGGTCGAAGCGGTCCGTGATGCGTTGGTGCAGTACGCTGCGGTCCGACGGCGCCAGCGCGATCGGCAGCAGGCGACAGGGCAGTTCGCCGGCCTCGCGCCGGGCATAACTTTCGGCTAGTGGGCGGCCGGTCAGGCGCACGATCTCCAACGCGCGCTGGATGCGCTGCGCGTCGGTGGGTTCCAGCCGGGCGGCGGCGGCCGGATCCAGCCGTCCGAGCTCGGCATGCAGCGCCGGCCAGCCGCGGGCGGCGGCCTCGGTGTCGATCTCGGCGCGCATCGCGGCGTCTGCCGGCGGCAGGTCGGACAAGCCCTCGCGCAATGCCTTGAAGTACAGCATGGTGCCGCCCGCCAGCAGGGGAACGCGGCCGCGGGCGGTGATCTCCGCCATCAAGCGGACAGCGTCGGCGCAGAAGCGCGCGGCGGAATAAGCCTCTTCCGGCGTGACCACGTCTATCAGGTGATGCGGGCAGCTTGCCTGTTCGGCCGCGCTCGGTTTGGCGGTGCCGATGTCCATGTCGCGATACACCAGCGCGGAGTCTACGCTGATGATCTCCACCGGCATTTCCGCGGCCAGGGCGAGCGAAGCGGCGGTCTTGCCGCTGGCGGTAGGGCCGAGCAGGAGCAGGGCGGGGGGCAGGGACACGGCGGAGGGGAAAAAGCGGAATTACTGCACAGAGCGGGGCGCAATTATGGCGGTTTGTGTCGGGCCTGTCAGCGGCCGGCGACGCCGGCGCGTTGTAGCCCGAGGAGCAGGCCAAGGGGCACCGAAGTATTTCTTTCGGCAAGGCTAAATCCGGGTGGCCGCGATGCCGATATTCGGCCAGGAGCGGTCATACGGGCCTGCGCCAGCAGAGGGAGCCGGCTAGTCCGGCAACCCAGTTCATGTGGTGGGGCCGACCGCGGCGACAGGTCGGCGACAAG
Source organism: Azoarcus sp. TTM-91 (assembly GCF_012911025.1). Classification (GTDB taxonomy): domain Bacteria; phylum Pseudomonadota; class Gammaproteobacteria; order Burkholderiales; family Rhodocyclaceae; genus Azoarcus. The sequence continues at coordinate 25,539 of NZ_WUEI01000017.1, forward strand.
GTGAAGACAATGACGATAGCGAAGCGGATTTCCCTCTTGATACTGCTGTTGGTCGGCGCGGCGCTGATCGTTGGCGCGGTGGCATTGATACAGATGGGCCGGATGGGCGACGTGATCCGCTACCAAAGCGAGAACATCCTGCCCAGCATCCAGCTGACCGGCGGCGTGGCGCGTGATTTCCTCGACTTGCGCACCCGCATGCTGACCCACATCGCCTCGACCGACAGCAAGACCATGGAAGAGCTGGACAAGGCGATGACCGCCAGCCGCCAGGCGATAGACCAGAAGCTTCGTGACTACGAGAAGTTCATCTCCAACGATGCCGATCGCGCACTACTGGAGGAGGACAAGGCGGCCATCCGCGAGTATTACACCCTGATCGACAACTCCCTGCGGCTGTCGCGCGAAGGCCGCAAGGACGAAGCGCTGGCCCTGGGCGCCAGCGCCCGCCAGATCAGCGCCCGGGTGGTGAAGGCGGTGGATGCGCACATCGACTTCAACACCCAGATGGCGGAGGACTTCGCACAGGGCGCCACCCGCGGCGCCGACCGCAGCTTCTGGGCGATGATCGTCATCGTGGTCATCGCTTCCGCCGTCGGCATCGGCTTCGGCATCTACACCTACCGCACGGTGATCGGCTCCCTGAACCGGATGAAGGAAGTGGTGGCTGGCGTCTCCAGCAGTCTGGACTTCACCCGGCGGGTAGCGGTGAGCGGCAACGACGAAGTGGCCGATACCACGCGCGCCTTCAACGGCCTGCTGGACACGGTGCAGCAAAGCCTGGGGCAGATGGTGCGCCACGCCGGAGAGGTGTCGGCGGCGGCCGGCCGGCTTGCCACCTCGGCGCACCAGGTTTCCACCAGCTCGGGCGAGCAGAGCGAAGCCTCGTCCAGCATGGCGGCGGCTGTGGAAGAGATGACGGTGAGCATCAACCACGTTGCCGACCGTGCCGGCGAAGCCAACCAGCTCGCCACCCACTCCGGCTCGGTGGCGCAGGCGGGAGCGCAGGTGATCGGCAAGACGCTGAGCGACATCAAGCGCATCGAGCGTGCGGTGAGCGAGGCGGCGGACATCGTCGCCAGCCTGGACGCGGAGAGCGCGAAGGTGAATGCGGTGGTGGCGGTGATCAAGGAAGTGGCGGACCAGACCAACCTGCTGGCGTTGAACGCCGCCATCGAGGCTGCCCGCGCCGGCGAGCAGGGCCGGGGCTTCGCGGTGGTGGCGGACGAAGTGCGCAAGCTGGCCGAGCGCACGGCTGCCTCGACGCAGGAAATCTCGGCCACGATGGCCAGCATGCAAAGCGGTGCGCGCAACGCGGTGAAGGGAATGAACACCGCGGTGGAGCAGGTGGTGGGCAGCGTGGGCCACGCCGAAGAAGCGGAGCGCTCGGTGCGGGAGATCGAGAACGGCGCCGAGCGGACGGTGGCGATGGTGAACGAGATCTCGGAGGCGATCCGCGAGCAGAGCGCGGCCAGCTCCAGCATTGCCCAGCAGGTGGAGCGCATCGCGCAGATGACCGAGGAGAACAGCGCGGCGGCCGGCAGCACCGCGGACACCGCGCATGAACTGAACAGCCTGGCCGAAGCGATGCGCAGCGAAGTGGCGCGCTACCGGGTTTGAGTTGAGGCAATGCCAGTGCCGCGCTGTTTGAGATATCAATAACCTATTCCTAAACTCGCTTTACCCGCTGCCGATAAGCTGGTATCTCATGATCCGGGCCGGCCCGCCCTTGGCGGGGCCGGCCCTTTTCTGTCTGTGAGCTCTCCGGCAGGGGAAGCGATTGAACGAGGTGAGAAGTTGACGATTGCAAAACGTATGGCGTTGTTGATCCTGTTGCTGGTCGGCGCGCTGGTTGCGGTAGGAGCGGTGGCGCTGGTGCAGATGCAGCGCTTGCAGGAGACGATGCGGCAGGAGAGCGATAACATTCTCCCCAGCATCCAGCTCATCAACGCCGCTTCGCGGGATTTCTTCGAGCTCCGTACTCGGGTGCTGTCGCATGTCGCCAGCAACAACGCCGAACAGATGGAAGAGCTGGACCGCCGAATCGAACTCAGCCGCAAGCTGATCGCCGAGAAACTTGCCCAGTACGACAAGTACGTCTGGGACGAGACTGATCGCGGCCTGCTGGAAGACGACAAGGCCCGCATCAACGAATACTACAAATTTCTTGAGGACGTGCTGCCGCTGTCGCGGCTGGACCGCCGGGACGAAGCCCTGGCGGTGATCATCAAGGCGCGCAGCACCGTAGATGGCGCGGTGAATGCCTTCGACGCGCATTCCGACTACAACAAGTGGATGGCCGAGACCTTTGCCGCCGAGGCCCAGGCCAGCGCCCGGCGCAGCGTCTGGCTGCTGGCGGGAGTGATCCTGGGCGCGGCGATTGCCGGTATTGCCTTCGGCTTCCTCACCTACCGCACGGTGATCGGTTCCCTGAACCGGATGAAGGAAGTGGTGGCTGGCGTCTCCAGCAGCCTGGACTTCACCCGGCGGGTGGCGGTGAGCGGCAACGACGAAGTGGCCGATACCACGCGCGCCTTCAACGGCCTGCTGGACACGGTGCAGCAAAGCCTGGGGCAGATGGTGCGCCACGCCGGAGAGGTGTCGGCGGCGGCCGGCCGGCTTGCCACCTCGGCGCACCAGGTTTCCACCAGCTCGGGCGAGCAGAGCGAAGCCTCGTCCAGCATGGCGGCGGCTGTGGAAGAGATGACGGTGAGCATCAACCACGTTGCCGACCGTGCCGGCGAAGCCAACCAGCTCGCCACCCACTCCGGCTCGGTGGCGCAGGCGGGAGCGCAGGTGATCGGCAAGACGCTGAGCGACATCAAGCGCATCGAGCGTGCGGTGAGCGAGGCGGCGGACATCGTCGCCAGCCTGGACGCGGAGAGCGCGAAGGTGAATGCGGTGGTGGCGGTGATCAAGGAAGTGGCGGACCAGACCAACCTGCTGGCGTTGAACGCCGCCATCGAGGCTGCCCGCGCCGGCGAGCAGGGCCGGGGCTTCGCGGTGGTGGCGGACGAAGTGCGCAAGCTGGCCGAGCGCACGGCCGCCTCGACGCAGGAAATCTCGGCCACGATGGCCAGCATGCAAAGCGGTGCGCGCAACGCGGTGAAGGGAATGAACACCGCGGTGGAGCAGGTGGTGGGCAGCGTGGGCCACGCCGAAGAAGCGGAGCGCTCGGTGCGGGAGATCGAGAACGGCGCCGAGCGGACGGTGGCGATGGTGAACGAGATCTCGGAGGCGATCCGCGAGCAGAGCGCGGCCAGCTCCAGCATTGCCCAGCAGGTGGAGCGCATCGCGCAGATGACCGAGGAAAACAGCGCGGCGGCCGGCAGCACCGCGGATACCGCACAGGAGCTGAACAGCCTGGCCGAAGCGATGCGCAGCGAAGTGGCACGCTACCGGGTATAGCCAAGCGCTCCCCGGCGGGAATAGAGCGGGGGATGGACGCGCAAAGAGAGGGCATAAGGACAAGGGCGGCCAACGGCCGCCCTTGTCTTTTTCCGGTGGGTGGTGGTCAGCGGTCGGGGCGCTCGCCGCGTTCCCGGCCTTCCGGCGGCCGCATGCCGGCGCGGAGCTCCTCCTGGCTGAGGCGGCCGTCCTTGTTGGTGTCCAGCGTGCTGAAGCGCTCCAGCAGGCGGGGGTTGTCCTTCACCTCGTCCTTGGAGAGGAAGCCGTCGCCGTTCTTGTCCAACTGGGCGATGCGGTTGCCGCCACGCTCGCCGCCGCGCTCCCCCTGCGGGCCTTGGCCGGGGGAGGCGGACTGGGCGAGAACCGGGGCGCAGATTCCGATCAGCAACAGGGGCAGCAGGCGTGCGGGGTTTTTCATGTCGGGTTTCCGGGAAAGGCTTCCGGGCGGAAGCGGTGCGCAAGCCTAGCGCCGGGCAGGGCCGGGAATGTGTCCGCCGCGTGTGCGGCATGTATCGCTCTGTACGGCAATGCCACAGGAAAATCCATTTGGCATTGATTGGCGGCGGCGCCGGCGCTATGGTTCGGCATCCCCCCGCCGGAGTCCGCCATGTCGCTGCATCCTTGCGCCGCGCTTTGCCGTCGTCTGCTCGTCCTCATGCTCGCGCTGCTGGTGCCGCTTGCGCTGGGCGCGGCAAGCCCGCCGGCGCCGATGCTGGCGGAGCGCTATCACGACGGGGTCGAGCCGCAGGACTACTGGATCAGCGAGAAGCTGGACGGCGTGCGGGCGCTGTGGGACGGCGAGCGGCTGCGTTTCCGCAGCGGCCGGGAGATCGTGGCGCCAGCCTGGTTCACCGCGCCGCTGCCGCGCCAGCCGCTGGATGGCGAGCTGTGGCTGGGGCGGAGCAGGTTCGAGGCCTTGTCCGGCCTGGTGCGCCGCCAGCAGGCGGAGGACGAGGCCTGGCGCGAGGTGCGTTACATGATCTTCGAGCTGCCAGGTGCGGAGGGCGGCTTCAGCACGCGGGTGATGCGCATTCGCGAGCTGGTGGAAGAGGCGGGCGTGCCCTGGCTGCAGGCGGTGCCGCAGTTCAGGCTTGCGGATCGCCAGGCCCTGCGGCGCAAGCTGGATGAAGTCGTTGCAGCCGGCGGCGAAGGGCTGATGCTGCACCGGGCGGATGCGCCCTGGGTGGCCGGGCGCAGCGAGGCGCTGCTGAAGCTCACCCCCTGGCTGGATGCGGAAGCCACAGTGGTCGCCCATGTTCCGGGCAAGGGCCGGCTGCAGGGCATGACGGGCGCGCTGGAAGTGGAGGCCGAAGACGGCCGCCGTTTCCGCATCGGCAGCGGACTGAGCGATGAACTGCGCCGGACGCCGCCGGCGCTGGGCAGCCGGGTAACTTATCGCTACCGCGAACTCACCGCCAAGGGCCTGCCGCGCTTCCCGCGCTATCTGCGCGAGCGGCCGCTGGCGGAGTAGCCGCGCTTGCCGCCATCGGCCCTGCCGGCGTTTCAGCGCACCACCCGCTCCATCTCGTAGCCTTCCAGCGCCAGGCTGGTGGTGGCGTTGCCGTCGGTACAGCTCCACCACATGGTGACCCAGGCGCGGCCCTGGGCGTCGAAGCGCTCGATCTCGCAGATGGAGCCCTTCATGAATTCGAACATCTCGCGCTCGTCGTCTTCCATCTCTGGGTCCAGGGTGACGTGCAGCACGCGCACCTCGTCGCCGATGGCGAGCGGATTGCCGTGTTTGTCGGCGTAGGGGCTGGAGGAGGCGGTGGGGGCTGGGCTACAGGCTTGCATCGGTCGGGCTCCGTTCGGGGGCGCGGTCGGTTGCCGCGCTGCCCCTTCAGAGGCAAAGCCCGTGCCGGCCGGCTTGCGCTGCCGAAGTGCCGCCGTTGCTGGGCTTGCCGCGCTCATTCCCGATGGCTTTGTCGTGAGCGCGACAGGGCGCACGGCCGCTGCGGTCGCAAAGCCGACGCCGATCGGCAAGGTGCGTCAGCTGCGCGGCCGGTAATGCACATGGCCGGGGCCATGCGGGTGTTTGTGGGCGTGGCCGTGGGCATGGTCGTGGGCGTTGGCGGCCACATCCACCGAGATCAGGTTGAGGCTGCCGTGGCGCACGCCGCTCTCCGCCATCAGCGAGTCGGCGAAGCGCCGCACCGCGTCGGCCGGCCCCTTGAGGATGGTGCATTCCATGCAGTTGTCGTGGTCGAGGTGGGCATGCAGCGTGGACACGGTGAGGTCGTGGTGGTCGTGCTGCAGGCCGGTGAGGCGCTCGGCCAGCACCCGTTCGTGGTGGTTGAAAACGTAGCTGAGGCTGGCGACGCAGTGGCCCTTGTCATCCTTCTGCTGGCGGGAGCTTTCGAGTTCGCGGCGCAGCATGTCGCGCACCGCCTCCGAGCGGTTGCGGTAGCCGCGCTCGGCGATCAGCGCATCGAAGGCGGCGGCGAGGTCTTCTTCCAGCGAGATGGTGAAGCGGTCCATGGCGGTCTCCGGATCGGGGAGGCGCCATCTTAGCGGTGGTGGCCGTGGCGGCGAAGTGCTCAGCGCGGCGCGGGCGTCAGCGTGATCCGCCGGGTGGCGAGGGCGCCGACGCAGGCGGGGTCGTGGGAGGCGACGATCATGCTCAGGCCGCTGTCGGCCAGCACGCCCAGCAGGCGCTCGGAGGCCGCTTCGTCCAGACCGGTGGTGGGTTCGTCCAGCAGCAGCACCTTGGGCGACATCGCCAGCACGCCGGCCAGCGCCGCCAGCCGCTGCTCGCCGCCGGACAGCGCATGTACCGGCCGCTCGGCCAGATGGGCGATGCCGATGCGGGCCAGCGTCTGCAGTGCAATCTCCCGCGCCTCGGCCGCACTGGCGCCGCAGTTGAGCGGGCCGAAGGCGGCATCTTCCACCACCGTGGGGCCGAAGAGCTGATCGCCGGCGTCCTGGAACAGCAGCCCCAGCGGGCCGCGCAGCGGGGCGAAATCCTTCTCGCCGCGGCAGAGCCGGCCTAGCAGCTGAAGCTCGCCGCCGGCCAGCGGCACGAAGCCGAGCAGGCTGTGCAACAGCGTGGTCTTGCCGGTGCCGCTGGCGCCGAGCACGAACAGGCGCTCGCCCGCCTGCAGCTCCAGATCGAAGGCCTCCACCACCACCTTGCCGGCCCGCGCCAGGCGCAGGCCGCGGCCGAGGATCAGCGGGCCCGAGGTATTCACCGCAGCAGCCACAGCAGACTGCTGCCCAGGCACAGCACCGCGGTGCCGGCTGCCCAGCGCCAGGGCCGCAGTGGCCTGGCGCTGGGCACGGGCGCGGCGGCGAAGCCGCGGGCGCGCAGGGCGAGATCCACCCGCTCGGCGCGCAGCATGGCGTGTATCAGGATGAGGGCGAGCTGCTGCGCCAGCACGGCGACAGTGCGGCGGTCGGCGCCGGGGTGGAAGCCGCGGGCGCGCATGGCGATGTCGAGGCGGCGGCGGGTGTCGTCCAGCACGCCCAGGTAGCGCACGGTGAGCACCAGCAGGCGGGCCAGCCGCGGCGGCAGGCCGAGGCCGGCGGCGGCGCGGGCGATGGCGAAGGCGTCCAGTCCGGCAAGCAGGGCCATGCAGCCCAGGGCTATGGCGTTGCTGCGCAAGCTGATGAGCAGCGCATGGTGGGCGCCGGCCTCGGACCACTGCAGGCCGCCGTCCTGCAGTGCCCAGGGCAGCGTCAGCCACAGCATGGCGACGAAGAGATTCACGCTGGCGATGCGTCGCAGCAGGCTGTGCAGCGGCAGGGCGCCTTTCGCGCCAGCCGTCAGCGCCAACAGCAGGCCGGCGGCGCAGGCGGCCAGCAACAGGGCGGGCGAGGTGAGTTGCGACAGCAGCACGCTGATGCCCACCGCCGCGCCCAGGCGCAGGCGGGGGGCCAGCGGCGTGGCGGGGGGCGCCGCCCTCATGCGCGCACCGCGGCGAGCGCGGCCGGCAGTATGCGCGCCAGCAGGGCGACGGTAGCGGCGCTGATCAGCGCATCCACCACGAAGACCGGCAGGTGGGCCAGCACCAGCAGGCCGATCAGCTCGGTGAACAGATGGCCGCCGCTGAGTACCAGCGCCAGGCTGGCGAGGGCGGCCGCGCCGCCGATGCCGACGATGCCGCAGGCCGCGCCAGCCACCAGCAGGCGCTGGCGCGGTGGCGGCGTGCCGTCGGCTGCCGGCCGCACCAGCCGGCGTAGCAGGTAGTGGGCGGCCACCGCCGGCAGCGCCATGATCAGCAGGTTGGCGCCCAGCACGGTGAAGCCGCCGAAGGAGAACAGCGCCGCCTGCAGCAGCAGGGCGACGAAGAACACCGGGAACACCGTCCAGCCCAGCATCAGCCCGGCCAGGCCGTTGAGGATGAGGTGCACGCTGCCGACGCCCACCGGCACATGGATGGTGCTGGCGACGAAGAAGGCGGCGCCCAGCAGCGCCGCCATCGGCAGCTGCGCCTCGCCCAGCCGGCGCAGGCCGAAGGCGACGCCAGCCGCAGCCAGCGCGGCAGCGCCGGCCAGCACCGGAGCGGAGAGCACGCCTTCGGCCAGATGCATCTCAGCCCCTCCGCCGCGCCGCGAACCAGGCGGCGATGCCGGCGATGCCGACGATGTAGCCGATGCCGCCGATGATGTCGCGCAGGCGGATCTGCTGTTCCAGCCGGGCGATGTCCTCCCGCACCAGACGCAGCGCCTCGGCGGTGGCTTCGCCGTTGCCACCGGCCGCCGCCGGCAGTTGCACCGCCAGCGTTTCGGCGCGGTGGCCTTCCTCCCCTTCCACCACCGCCCAGTAGGGCCCGCCCGGCGGCACCGGCAGGCGGAAGCGGCCGTCCGCGCCGGTGGTGCCTTCGGCCAGCGGGCTGTCGCTGTTTTCCGGCGTTACCGCCACATAGATGCCGGCGGCCGGAGTCTGGTCGGTGTAGCGCGCCAGGCCGGTGACGGCGTCGGCCTCATGCTGGGCGACCACCGCCAAGCCGTGGGCCTGGACGGTGGTGGCGAGCAGCAGTGCGGCAGTGGTGGCGAAAGGGCGTAGGGTCATCGCGCGGCTCAGTGGCGGGCGGCCGGCTTGGCGGCGGCAGCGGTGAACACCAGGCTGTACTCGATGCTGGACTCGGTGCCGCGGGCGTCGTCGGCCAGCGGCAGGCGCTGGCCGGACCAGATGCGGTTCACGCCCTTGCGCACGGTCAGTGTGGCGATGCCTTCGGCGTCGCTCACCGCATCGTTGCCTTCCTCGCCGAAAGCCAGCTTGATGCCGGCGGTGGGCTTGCCGTTGAGCAGCACCTTGAGTTTCAGCTGCTCGCCGGCATGCGGCGCCTCGGCGGAGAGCGGCACCAGCTCGAAGGGCTGGTTGTAAATCTGGATGGCGGGCTTGCCCCAGTGGGCGATGGTCTTGTGGTACTTCACCGCGTGCACGCCGCTGACGGCGCCGGGCACCTCGTCCATCGGCTTGTTGATGCTGCGGCCCTTGTCCGTCTTGCTCCACCAGCCATTGTCGAACCAGGCCAGCAGCACCGCCGCCTCCGGCGCCTGGATGCGCACGCCGTCCCTGCGGTCCTGGCGGGTGACGTTGAGGGCGTTGCCCCCGGCGTCGAAGGCGGTGACGCGCTTGAGCTTCTCCGCCGGGTAGGTCTCGGTCTTGCCCTGGTGGCCGCCGTACATCACCCGGTAGTTCTTGTGCGCCGGGTCGGCCTGCAGCCAGATGGTGTGGGCGGCGGCGGGCAGCGCGAAGCCTGCGAGCAATGCCGAAGCGGTGGCATATACGCCGATATGAAGAATTTTGTTAATTTTCATAATCAAAAACTCAACTGTGCGCCGACGCGGAAGGTACGGGGTGCGCCAGTGGCATAACCAATGGTGGAGACTGCGGTGGCGTACTCGCGGTCGGTCACGTTATCCACGGCCAGGTAGATCGTCGTGCGACGTTGACCGGAGAAGGTGTAGGACAGGCCCAGATCCAGGGTGTCGTAGCCCCGGTAGGTCTGGCTGTTGTCCGATGAAACCGCGTAGGAGCCGATCTTGCGCCAGGTGGCGGAGGCCCGCCAGTTGGCGACCGGACGCCAGTTCGCTTCAAGGGTGGCAGTGTAGCGCGGCACCGAGGTGACACGCTTGCCTTCCAGGCTGGAATCTGGGTTATCGACGATGCGGGTGTGGGCGCTGCCATAGGTCAAGGACAGGTCGAACTGCTCCGTCGGCAGCCACAGGAGGGAGGTTTCAAAGCCGGTGCGGCGAGTGCTGCCAGCGTTTACGTACTCGCCGGGGGAGATTTCGCTGATTTCATCTGAGGATTTGAGGTGATAGGCGGCGAGATCCAGCACGATCTGGCTACCGATTTTGATGTTTGCGCCAACTTCGGTCTGGCGGAAGACGTTGGGATTGACGTTGTTCACGCCGATCGCATACTTGGCCATGTCCGGCGCCAGGGCGAAGCCCTCGGCCCAACTTGCGCGCAACTCCACGTTGTCGGCGACCTGGGAGCGGACGCCGATCTTGGGGCTGGTATGGGTCACTGATTTCATGTTGCGACATTCGTCAGTGGCGGTTTCCGCACCCTCAATGCCGCAGTCCCCTGTGAAACGATCCCAGCGCAGGCCGATGGAGGGCTTGAACAGCGGATGCAGTTCGATGCCGGCCTCACCGAAGATGGCGAGGTTGTTGAGCTCGAAGTGGCGGTCGTATTCGGCGGTGTCGACACGGCGGCGATACTGGATGTCCTCGTACTTCAGGTAATCGGTGCGTTCGCGGTAGTGCTCCACGCCCGCCACCCAGGTCAGCGGGCCGGCGGTGAATGCATGTTGGCCATTCAGATTGAAACCGGCGCCGAGAACGCCGCGGTCATAGGTTTCTTCGCGCTGGCGCCATGTGGGGGCGGTTGCCGAGCCGCGAGAGAACCAGCGGGTGAAATCCTGCTGGGTGGCGTAGGCGAAGGTGAGCAACTTCACCTCGGACGAGAGTCTGTAATTCACGTCGGTGCGCAGCGTGTAGAAGCTTTTTTCCGCACCATCGTTCTTGGTGCGCGGATCCTTGCCGTAGGGGTCGTCCTTGAACTGGGCCAGAGTGATGTAGCCGGGGTTATCGGATTCGGCCTCATGGGCGCGGCCGGAGACGGCGATCTCCAGTTCCGGCGATACCTTCAGCGACCAGCGGCCGGCCAGCGTGGCGCGGTCGGACTTGGACTGATCGCGGAAGCCGTCGGAGTGATAAACCTGCGCGGCGAGGTTCAGGCGCTGGCTATCGTTCAGGGCGACGCCTGCTGCACCTTGCAGGTCTACCGTGCCGAAGCTGCCGATGCTGATGTCGGCGTCCTGATACTCACCGCCTTTGCGCGTCTGCAGCGTCACCGTGCCAGCGCGGTTGTAGTTGCCATAAAGCGCGGACACTGGCCCGCGCAGTACCGTCATATTGTCCAGCTCCAGCGGGACGATGACGTTGAGGTCGGCGTAGCCGTCGGCGTGGGACATGGCCTCGTTGAGCGGAATGCCATCGACCACGAAGCCGATGTCGCCACCGTGGCCACCGCCGCCGAAGCCACGCAGGGAAATCGCATCGCCGACGCCGGGCAGGCCATAGCCGGTGAGGTTCATGCCAGGCACATTGCGGAACAGTTGCTGGGCTTGGGAAACGCGATGTTCCCGGATGTCGGTGCTTTCCTGGCGCGTGCTGGAGTAGGCCGCCGTCACACTGTCAGAGGCTTGGCCCTTCACTTCGATAGTGCTCAGTTCCACCGCATCGTCTGTGGCCTGGGCTGCGAAGGCGGGGAAAGCACAGCCCGCAAGCAGCAGGGAAAGCAGGCGAGGGCGCCGCCGGCTCGTGGGCAAAGCGGTATTTCTGAGCAACATCGGATTCGTCTCGTGTATGTGTATTGGTCCGGAGGGCGCGTCATTCTAGCGAACGGGTATGAAAAATTCAGCAAAGTTCATACCAGCGCTTATAGGGAGATTTCTCCTTACTTACTTCGCTTGATTTGATGGTGTTTTCTTACCAGCGGAAAGCGCCTGCCTGCACGCGCGCGATGGGGCGTCTGCCAGGATGCTTATCGCTTTAGGCTGATTGCTGGAAATTAGTCTCCCGGCGTCGACAGGCTGCGGATCAGGCGCAAGCAAGAGCGGTGATGACTCTAGAATGTAAGTAGAAGTAATAATGTGCTCGTTTTGGCTTCCTCGCTCGACATAGCAAGTGAAGCCGCGCTCGTGCGGCACTGCCTGGGCGCTGTTCAGCGCCCCGCCTACAGGAGATTCCCCGAATGAAGTTGTTTCCGCTTCCCCGTTCCTTCGCGCTCGCATGCGCTTCCGCCGGCTTGATGCTGGCTTCGGCGTCGGCGATGGCGGATTACGTGTGGCTGGAGCGCGCCGCGGCGGGGCCGGCCACGGTGAATCTCGGCTTCCTGGACGCCAAGCGCACGCCTACCAGCGCCCTGCAGGGCGCGCAGGCCACGCTGGCCGACGGCAAGGCGCTGCCGCTGGCCGCCGCCGGCGAACGCCTGGCGGTGACCGCGCCGCCGGTGGGCGATCTGCGCTTCGTCGCCTATACGGTGACGCCGGACGGCGCGCTGGTGTTCTATCAAGCCAAGGAAGGCCGCAGTGAAACCAAGGCGGGCAACGACCTGGAACTGGTGCCGATCGAGCCCAACGGCAACACTTTCCGCCTGATGTGGAAGGGCACAGTGGTGGCTGCCACCCAGGTGAACGTGAGCACCTCCGAAGGCTGGAACCGGGTGCTGCGTCCCGCCGCCGACGGCACGGTGACGCTGACCACGCCCTTCCCTGGCCTGTATGTGCTGGAGCTGAGCGCCAAGGTGAATGGTTCCGCGGTGGTGGACGGCAAGAAGTATGACGACGTGCGCCACACCGCGACGCTGAGCTTCACCGTCGCCCCTTGAGTTTTCGCTTGCGGAGGCGGCCCGCGCAAGCTCTGCGCGGCCCGGACAGGCAGCGGCAAGAGAGGCCCAGGCGGCGGGCCTGCCGCTGAAGTCTCCGCCGACGCGACGTAGGTGCGGGGCTTGTTGGGCAGCCAAGGGGCGGATTAAGATGAGAATAGTTCTTAATCCAATACGCGCCTGGCCTCATGCCGCAGGAAGTCCATTCCCTCTACCTAGACCACCACCGGTGGTTGCAAGGCTGGCTGCGCCACAAGCTGGGCTGCGCCCATCAGGCGGCGGATCTGGCGCATGACGTCTTCGTCAGGCTGCTGCTGCGGCGTGAACCGGCGCCGATGCGGGAGCCGCGTGCCTATCTCACCACGGTGGCGCGCGGCTTGCTGATCGACCATTGGCGCCGGCAGGACCTGGAGCGGGCCTGGCTGGAAGCGCTGGCGGCGTTGCCGGAGCCGGTGTCGCCTTCGCCCGAGGAGCGCCAGCTGGCGGTGGAACTGCTGCTGCAGATCGACGCCATGCTGGCCGGCCTGCGCGCGCCGGTGCGCACCGCTTTCCTGCTCGCCCAACTGGAAGGCGCTTGTTACGACGACATCGCCAGCCGGCTGGGCGTTACCCGCCGGTCGGTGGAGCGCTATGTCGCCGAAGCCCTGTTCCACTGCTATTCCCTGCGCCATGCGTGCTGAGCCGCTGTTGCCCGAGGCCATCGTGCCGGCGGAGGTGGTGCGCCAGGCCATCGCCTGGCGGGTGAAGCTGCATGGCGAGCCGGCCGGCAGCGCGCTGTGGTTGGCTTGCGCGCGCTGGCGGGCCGCCCATCCGCAGCACGAGCTGGCCTGGTGTCGCCTGCAGGCGATAGGCGAGGAGTTGGCCGGCGGCGTGGCCGGCCTTGGCAGCGCCCGCTCCCTGGTGGCGGCGCTGCATGCGCCGACCGATGTGCGCCGCCGGCGCTTGCTGAAGGGCGCGGCACTCGGCCTGGGCGCGGTGGCCTGCGGCTGGACGGCGCGGGAGCTGATGCCGTGGTCGGCCTGGCTGGCGGATCACGCCACCGCGGTGGGCGAGCGCCAGGACATGCTACTGGCCGACGGCAGCCGTCTGCAGCTGGATACCCACAGCGCGGTGAGCTTGCGCTTCGATGCCGCCGAACGCCTCATCGCGCTGGAGCGGGGCGCGCTCTGCCTCAGCTGCGCGGAGGACGTGCTGCACCGTCCGCTGCGGGTGTCCAGCCTGGGTGCGGTGTTCGAGACCCAGCAAGGGCGCTTCGTCGTGCGGCAGGAGGGGCAGGGCAGCGTGCTGGAGGTGACAGCCGGCCAGGTCGGCATCCGTCGCCGTGGCGAGGCGGGCGCATACGCGGCGCTGGCCCGGGCTGGCGACCGCTACCTGGTGGATGCGGCCGGGCCGCGCCAGGTGCCGCGGGCGGATATCGCCGCCGACGGCTGGGCGGAGGGCGTCATCGCCACTCAGGGCATGCGGCTGGATGCCTTCCTCGCCGAGCTCGGGCGTTATCGCCGCGGCTACCTCGGCTGCGACCCGGCGGTCGGCGCGCTGCGCCTGTCCGGCGTCTATCGGCTGGACGACACCGACAAGCTGCTGGCGGTGCTGACGCGGGCGCTGCCGGTGAAGGTGGTCTATCGCTCGCCCTGGTGGGTGAGGGTGCAGGCGGTGGCCTGAGCCGGGCGTCGCGCTGGCGGCGCCTCTCCTGATTCGGCGGACGTGTCGCAGCGGAGCCGCGCTGCGGTTGTGTTACCCCTTTGCGCGGATACGCTCCCCGGTGGTCAGTCCCAGGGCAGTCGCGGCATGCGGCCTGTCGGCGAAGAAATATTCGCATCCGCTGTCGGGTTTTTCCCGCTGGTCCGGCAAGCGAGGTGAAGGCCTTCACCTGCACACCTCCATCGACTTCCTGACCGGACTCTCCATGCACGCTTTTTCTCGCCGCCTCCCTGCGGCGCAACCGCCCAGGGCGGTGCGCCGTTGCCTGTCCCCCCTTCCCGCCGCGTTGTCGCTGACCGTGCTGTGGCGCGGTCTGGCCGCTGCCGGCCTTGCCGCCACGGTGCTGCTGCCCAGCGCTCCCGCCTTTGCTCAGGAGGTCCGCAGCTACGCGGTGCCCGCCGGCAGCCTGGGCGATGCGCTCAACAGTTTTGCCCGTCAGGCGGGCGTCACCCTCTCCTTCACGCCGGAGCAGGTCGGCGGCCGCAACAGCGTCGGCCTCAGCGGCAGCCATACGGTGGAGGGCGGCCTGGCCGCGCTGCTGGCCGGTTCCGGCCTGGTGGCGCGCGCGGGCGCCGAGGGCTATGTGCTGCAGGTGGTGCCGACGGCGGCCCTGAGCCAGGGCGACGCAGTGCTGGGCACGGTGCACGTCAATGCCCAGGCCACCACCTCGCCCGGCACCACCGAGGGCAGCGGCTCCTACGCCACCGACTCCGCCGCCACCGCGACCCGCCTCAACCTGTCGCCGCGCGAGACGCCGCAGTCGGTCACCGTGATGACCCGCCAGCAGATGGACGACCAAGGCATCCTCGAACTGGCCGACGTCGTCCGCCAGACGCCGGGCCTGACGCTGAACCAGTCCGGCAACATGGGTTCGGACAGCAGCGCCATCTATTCCCGCGGCTTCGTCGTCGAGAACTACCAGATCGACGGCGTCGGCATGGTGAACAGCAACTACAGCACGCTCTTCCAGACCACCGACATGGCCTTCTATGACCGCGCCGAGATCGTGCGCGGGGCCACCGGTTTGATGAACGGCATGGGCACGCCCAGTGCCACCATCAACCTGGTGCGCAAGCGGCCCACCGCCTGGTTCCAGGCTTCGGCCAAGGTGGAAGCGGGGTCGTGGGACTACTACCGCGCCGAGGCCGACATCTCCACTCCGCTGAACGAGGCCGGCACGGTGCGCGGCCGGGTGGTGGCGGCCTACCAGGAGAGCGGCTCGTATATCGACCGCCTGCAGCAGCGCAAGCAATTGCTGTACGGCATCATCGAGGCCGATCTCGCGCCCACCACGCTGCTCACCGCCGGCTTCTCTGTGCTGCAGGACGACATGACCGGCCACGCCCGCTCCGGCCGGCCACTGTTCTATGCCGATGGCAGCCGCACCGACTGGTCACGCTCGGATTCCGCCGCGGCCGACTGGGCATACTCCAAGCGCAATTACCAGTCCTTCTTCGCCGCGCTGGAACACGGCTTCGCCGAGGGCTGGAAGGTCAAGGGCTCCGCCAGCCACGCGGTCAGCGACTACGACGAGGTGCTGGGCTACGCCGCCGGCGGCTACCCGGACCGCAACACCGGCGCTGGGGCCAACCTGTGGGCGGGGCGCTGGACCGGCGCACCAGAGCAGACCAGCCTGGATCTCTATGCCACCGGCCCCTTCCAGCTCTTCGGCCGCGAGCACGAACTGGTGGTAGGCGCGACCGCCACCCGCACGGTGGATAACAGTCATGGCCACACCCTCTGGTTCTTCAACGGTTGGAGCAGCTCCATTCCCAATATCTGGACCTGGGATGGCGATATGCCGGCGGAGCCTTCCAACCCCAAGCTCAGCGACATCCACGGCAAGGAGCGCGTCACCAGCGCCTACTTCACCGCCCGCTTCCGGCCCACCGATGCGCTGTCGCTGCTCGTCGGTGCGCGCAGCACCAGCTGGGAGAACCGCCGAGCCACCTACACCTATGCCAGCGGCAGCCGCAGCGAGAGCAACCGCGCCGAGAAGGGCCAGCTCACCCCCTACGCCGGCGTGGTGTACGACCTCAACGACAGCTGGTCGGTGTATGGCAGCTATACGGACATCTTCAAGCCGCAAAGCAATATGACCCCGAGCGGCTCCTACCTCGATCCGCTGCTGGGCAAGGCCTACGAGTTGGGCACCAAGGCCGAGCTGTTCAACAAGCGGCTGAACCTGGCCATCGCCACCTACCTGATCCAGCAGGACAACTACGCCGTCCAGATTCCTGGCGTCCTGGCACCGAATGGCGCCAATGCCTATCGCGCGGCATCCGGCACCGAAACCCGCGGCTTCGAGGTGGAGGCGAGCGGCGAGCCGCTGCGCGACTGGCAGATCGCCGCCGGTTTTGCCCGCAACTTGGTGGAAGACCGCGACGGCCACGCGCTCAACACCAACATTCCGCAGAACACGCTCAAGCTGTTCACCAGCTACAAGCTGGCGGGCGTGGGCCAGGGCCTGACGGTGGGCGGCGGGCTGCGCTGGCAGAACAGGATCTGGAGCGACAACCAGGGGCCGGCCGGCGTGCGTGTCACCCAGGACGGCTACACGGTGGTGGACCTGATGGCGCGCTATCCGCTGAACAAGCAGGTGACCCTGACCGCCAACCTCTACAACGCCACCGACGAGAAGTACTACACCACCACCAGCTCGGCCTACTACGGCGAACCCCGCCATCTGCGGCTGGCGATGGACCTGCGCTTCTGAGCCTCGCCCGGCGGCCTGCACCCGGGCGGGCTGGTGGGGGCGGCAGCAAAGCCCGCGTTGCACGGCTGCGACATCACGTTGTAAGAATTTGTAAAAAAGAGCGCGTTTTTACGATCTCAAACGACATGTCTAGTGAGAGCCGGACAAAACGCGCCACACGTCGATAAGTGCAGCCGGGACGCCCGCCGGCGTCCTGCAGGGTCCGGTCCCTGCCCCATAGCCGAGGTTTGCCAATGAAATCCGCATCCATAGCGCCGCAGCGTCCGCGGCTCGCCATCTTCTCCCGCGTCAGCGCGGCCGTCTTCGGCGGCTACCTGTTGACGTCGGCCTGCATCGTGTTCCTGTCCTACATCATTCCCATACGTACCGCGGAGGCGGTGCTGACGGCCACGCTGCTCAGCTTCGCCCTCTACACCGGCGCGGTGATCTGGGTGTTCGCCGCGCCTACCGCCGGCCGCGCCTGGGCCGGCATGCTGCTGCCGACGGTGGCGCTCGGCCTGGCGTCCCTCGGCTTCTACCTGGCCACCGGGAGCGCGGCATGAAGAACACCTTCCGCCAGTCCATGTCCTGGCTGCACACATGGGGCAGCCTGTGGTTCGCCTGGATTCTCTTCGCCGTCTTCTTCACCGGCACGCTGGGAGTGTTCGACGACGCCATCTCACACTGGATGCGGGATCCGCTGGCGGTTACCGCGGCGTCCGAAGGCGCGCCGCCGCCCGACCGCCTGCAGGCGGCCAGGGTGGGCCAGGCCTTCCTGGAGAAGAACGCGCCCAGGGCCGAGTTCTGGAGCATGGGGCTGCCGGACGAGGAGAACACCAAGCTGCGCGTGTTCTGGCGCGACAACCCGCAAGCCGAGTTCCAGGACCGCGAGCTGGACCCGGTGACCGGCGAGGACGCCGGCCCGAGCAAGGAGCGCAAGACCGAAGGCGGCCACCACTTCGTCCATATGCACTTCGAGTTCCACGCCGGCGATGCGGGCATCTGGCTGGTGGGTGTGGCGGCGATGGTGATGCTGGTGGCGCTGGTGTCCGGCATCGTGGTGCACAAGAAGATCTTCGTGGACTTCTTCACCTTCCGCCCGGGCAAGGGTCAGCGCTCCTGGCTGGACAGCCACAACGCCCTGTCGGTGCTGACGCTGCCCTTCCAGTTCATGATCGTCTACACCGGCGTGGTCGCTTTCGCCTCCATCTACATGCCGGCGGCGGCGATGGTGCGTTACCACGGCGACCTGGATCATTTCTTTGCCGACATCCAGGAACGGCCGGCGCCGCGCCAGATGCAGAACGTGGCTGCCCCGGTGATGCCGCTGCCCGGCCTGGTGACCGCGGCCGAGAACCGCATCGGCCGCGAGGCCCGCTTCATCTCGGTGTCGCACCCCGGCGACGCCAGCGCCTCGGCGCGCATCTTCATGCGCGGCGACGAGGCGGAGATGGCCAGCCGGCTGCGCGGCTCCAACGGCTCGGTGCAGTTCGACGCGGTGAGCGGCGAGATCCTGGATACCGAGATGCCCGGCGAGATCCGCGGCGCTGGTGCCTTCTCCACCTTCCAGAGCATGCGCGCGCTGCATTTCGTGACCTTCGGCGGCTACACCATCAAGTGGCTGTACTTCATCTGCGGCATGGCCGGCGCGGCGATGCTGGCCACCGGCGCCATCCTGTTCATGGTGAAGCGGCGCAAGAAGCCGGCGGGCGAGTTCGGCGCTTCCACCGCGCGCGTCTATCGCGTCATCGATGCGCTCAACGTCTCGGGCATCGCCGGGCTGATGCTGGCCAGCGTCGGCTACTTCTGGATCAACCGGCTGGTGCCGGTGGCCCTGCCGGAGCGCGAAGTTTGGGAGGTCGGCCTGTTCTTCGCCCTGTGGTTCCTCACCCTGGTCCATGCCTCGCTGCGGCCCGTCATGCGCGGCTGGGTGGAGCAACTGGGCGCCACCGCCTTCCTCTGCCTGGCGCTGCCGCTGATCAACATGCTCACTACCGGCGACAACTTCGTCGCCGCACTGGCCCGTGGCGATGGCGAGGCCGCCGGCGTGGAGCTGACGGCGATGGCCTGCGGCCTGCTGTGCATCGCTGCGGCGCGCTTCGTGCGGCGCAAGTCGCAACAGGCGCCCCAGGCCGCCAGGGCCAGGGCCGGCAAGCCGGACGCCGCGGCGGATGCCGACGTCGAAGCGGAGGCCGCATGATGCAGACCATGCTGAACGTGTTCGCCGCGCTGCTGCTGTGCTACGCCGGCATGACTGCGCTGTGCCTGGCGATGGACCGCCACCACAACCAGGTGCTGAGGCGCGCTCCGGCGGCTTCCGCGCGCCAGGGCTTCCGCTGGGCCGGATGGCTGCTGCTGGCGCTGGCGGTGGTGCCTTGCGCCTGGGCTTGGGGCTTGAGCATAGGCGTGATCGCCTGGTTCGGCTTCCTGTCGGCGGGGGCGCTGGCCCTCGTCTTCATGCTGCCCTACGGTCCGCGGTTCGCGGCCATGCTGGGGGCTGGCAGCGTCGTGGCCAGCCTGTTGATGATGTTGATCGTCAAGGTGAGCACATGACTTCCAAATCCGATGCCTGCTATGACGCCGCCCGCGGGGAGCTGACCCGGGTCGGCCTGCGCGTCACCCTGCCACGCCTGCGCATCCTCAGCCTGTTCGACGAGGAGGTGGAGGGCATGCTGTCGGCGGAAGACGTGCATCGCATGCTGTTGCTGCGCGGCGACCGCATGTCCCTCTCCAGCGTGTATGCGGTACTCAAGCGGCTGGATGCGGCGCAACTCATCAGCAGCCATTTCGAAGAGGGCCGCAAGGTGTTCGAGCCGGCCGGCCGCACGCCGGGTGGCCACATCGTCTGCTCCTGCTGCGGGCGCGACATCGCGCTGCGCGACGAGCGGGTGGATGCCATGCTCAAGCGCATCGCCCGCACCCACGGTTTCGAACTCACCGAGTACGTCGTCGCGCTGCACGGCGTCTGCCTGGAGTGTGCGGAGAAGAAGGCGACGCGGGCCTTTGCGAGGCCGGCGGCCAAGGGGCGCACCACGATTGCCGCCTGACCGGGTCTTCCGGAACCCTGGGGTCGGCGCATAGTCTCTCCGCCGGCCCTTTCTTTTCCCCCTGCCGAACACGCGAAGCGCCGCCCATGGGCGATGTGGCGGAAGGGCCGGCCCCGCGCGGGTGGCCCATGCTTCAGCGTGTTCTCGTTTTTTTGGAATCCCATGTCCCGGTCAGCATCTTCTTCGTCCTCTTCCCTCAAGCGTGGTGTCGCCCTCGGGCTCGGTGTGCTGGCCATTGGCGGTCTGGCGTGGTTCTTCATGCGCGGGCAGGGCGGCGCGGCGGACCAGCCGGCGGTGAACCCGTGGAATGCGCCGGTGCCGGTGCGGGTGGTGCCGGCGGAGGCGGGCAAGCTCGCCCTGCGCCTGCGCGCCATCGGCACGGTGACGCCGATGGCGGCCGTCACCGTGCGCAGCCGGGTGGACGGCGAGCTGCTGAAGGTGGCCTTCGAGGAGGGCCAGATGGTGCAGAAGGGCGCGCTGCTGGCCGAGATCGATCCCTCGCTGTACCGGGTGCGCCTGGCCCAGGCCGAAGGCCAGCAACTGCAGAACAAGGCCCAGCTGAAGAACGCGGAGAGCGAGCTGGCGCGCTACCAGACGCTGTTCGCCCAGGACTCCATCGCCCGCCAGCAGGTGGATACCCAAGAGGCGCTGGTCAACCAGCTGCGCGGCACCATCAAGGCCGACCAGGCGCAGGTGGACGATGCCCGGCTGCAGCTGCAATGGACGCGCATCGAGGCGCCCATCGCCGGCCGCCTCGGCCTCCGCCGGGTTGACCCCGGCAACCTGGTGTCCACCGGCGACACCGAGGGCCTGGTCACCATCACCCAGATGCGGCCGATCAGCGTGGTGTTCACCATTCCGGAACACCAGCTCGGCGAGGTGCGGCAGGAACTGCGCGCCGGCCATGCGCTGACGGTGGAGGCACGCGACCGCGACGACCGCCTGAGCCTGGCGCAGGGCGTGCTGCGCACGGTGGACAACCAAATCGACGTCGCCACCGGCACGGTGAAGCTGAAGGCCGAGTTCGCCAACGGCGACGAAGCGCTGTTCCCCAACCAGTTCGTCAACATCCGGCTGGACGTGCGCCGGGTGGACGCGGCGGTGACGATCCCGCTGGACGCGGTGCAGTTCGGCTCCAAGGGCAGCTACGTGTATGTGATCAGCGAGGGCAAGGCCCACATCCGGCCGCTGAAGCTGGGTGCCGGCGACGGCGACCGGGTGGTGGTGGAGCAGGGCCTGCAGGCGGGCGAGCAGGTGGTGCTGGAAGGCCTGGACCGGCTGCGCGACGGCCGCCAAGTGATCGTGGTGGAGGCCGATGCGGCGGCGCCGGGCCTGCCTGGCCACGGCGCCCCGGCCGCCGCTGCCGGCGGCTGATGCGATGAGCCTGTCCCGCCCCTTCATCCACCGGCCGGTGGCGACCTCGCTGCTGATGCTCGCCCTGGTGGTCGCCGGCCTGCTCGCCTGGCGCATGCTGCCGGTTGCGGCGCTGCCGCAGGTGGATTACCCCATCATCCAGGTGTTCACCTTCCATCCCGGCGCCGGGCCGGAAGTGACCGCCCGCACCATCACCGCGCCGCTGGAGCGGCGCCTGGGCCAGATTCCCGGCCTCAAGCAGATGAGCTCCACCAGCTCCGGCGGTGCTTCGGTGATCACGCTGCAGTTCGGCCTCACGGTGGAACTGGGCGTGGCCGAGCAGGAAGTGCAGGCGGCGATCAACGCCGCCTCCAGCCTGCTGCCCGGCGATTTGCCGACGCCGCCCATCTACCGCAAGGTGAATCCGGCGGATGCACCCATCCTCACCCTGGCGGTGTCCTCCGCCGCGCTGCCGCTGCCCGAGGTGTACGACCTGGTGGACACCCGGGTGGCGCAGAAATTGGCCCAACTGCCGGGCGTCGGCATGGTCAGCCTGGCCGGCGGCCAGCGGCCGGCCATCCGGGTGCAGGTCAACCCGCAGGCGCTGGCGGCGCACAAGCTCACGCTGGAGCAGGTGCGCAGCGCCATCGCCGCCGCCAACTCCAGCCAGCCCAAGGGCAGCCTGGATGGCCCGCACCGCTACGTCATGGTGGAGGCCAACGACCAGATCAAGTCGGTGGAGGAATACCGCCGCCTCATCGTCGCCTGGAGCAACGGCGCGCCGCTGCGCCTGGGCGACATCGCACGCATCGAGGATGGCGCCGAGGACCGCTTCCTCGCCGCCTGGGCTGGCTACTGCCAGCCCACCGCCGGCGCGCCGGCCGGCGTGGGCGGCGATTGCGGCAGCGACGCCACGACGCCGGCGCAGGTACCGGCGGTGCTGGTGAACATCCAGCGCCAGCCGGGCGCCAACGTCATCGACGTCGCCGACCGGGTGCGCGCGCTGCTGCCGCAACTCACCGCCACGCTGCCGGCTGCGGTAGACGTGGCGGTGCTCACCGACCGCACGCTGTCCATCCGCGCCTCGGTGCGCGACGTGCAGAAGGAGCTGGTGTTCGCGGTGGCGCTGGTGGTCATGGTCACCTTCCTGTTCCTGCGCAACCTGCCGGCCACGCTGATTCCCAGCGTGGCGGTGCCGCTGTCGCTGGTGGGCACCTTCGGTGTCATGTATCTCGCCGGCTTCTCGGTGAACAACCTCAGCCTGATGGCGCTCACCATCGCCACCGGCTTCGTCGTGGACGACGCCATCGTCATGCTGGAGAACATCGCCCGCCACCGCGAGATGGGCGAGTCGCCGATGCAGGCGGCGCTCAAGGGCGCGGCTGAGATCGGCTTCACCCTGGTGTCGCTCACCGTGTCGCTGATCGCGGTGCTGATCCCGCTGCTGTTCATGGGCGACGTCGTCGGCCGCCTGTTCCATGAGTTCGCGGTGACGCTGGCGGTGGCCATTCTCATCTCGCTGGTGGTGTCGCTGACGCTGACGCCGATGATGGGCGCCCGCATGCTGCGCGACGAGCCGGCGCACCACGGCCAGGGCTTCCTCGACGGCGTCATCGAGCGCTACGGCCGCTGGCTGGACTGGGTGCTGGCGCGCCAGACCGCCGCGCTGCTGGTGACGCTGGCCACGCTGGCGCTCACCGCGCTGCTCTATGTCACCGTGCCCAAGGGCTTCTTCCCGGTGCAGGACAGCGGCGTGATCCAGGTGGTGACCGAGGCGCCGCAGACCATCTCCTTCGGCGCCATGGCCGAGCGCCAGCAGGCGCTGGCGGCCATCGCGCTGGCCGACCCGGATGTCGCCAGCCTGTCGTCCTTCATCGGCGTGGACGGCAGCAACAGCACGCTGAACAGTGGCCGCATGCTGATCAACCTGAGGCCGCACGGCAGCCGCGGCGCGGATGCCAGCACCATCGTGCGCCGGCTGGGCGCCGCGCTGCGCCAGGTGCCGGGCATCACCGCCTGGCTGCAGCCGGTGCAGGAGCTGTCCATCGAAGACCGGGTGAGCCGCACCCAGTACCAGTTCACCCTGTCCACCCCGGACGAGGAGGAACTGGCCGAGTGGGTGGCGCGCACGGTGGCGGCGCTGGGTGAGCGGCCGGAGCTGGCGGATGTCGCCTCCGACCTGCAGCGCAGCGGCCTGCAGGCGCATGTGGAGATAGACCGCGAGGCCACCGCCCGGCTGGGCGTCAGCGCGGCGGACGTGATCGCCGCGCTGCACACCGCCTTCGGCCAGCGCCAGATCGCCACCCTGTTCACCCAGGCCAACCAGTACCGCATCGTGCTGGAGGTGGACCCGGACCATGCCCTGGGGCTGGCGGCGCTGGAGAGCACCTATGTGCCCACCGGCAGCGGCGGGCCGGTGCCGCTTTCCACCGTGGCGCGCATCACCCAGCGGCCGGCGGTGCTGTCGCTGTCGCACCAGGGCCAGTTCCCGGCCGCCACCGTGTCCTTCAACCTCGCCGCCGGCGCTTCGCTGGGCCAGGCGGTGGAGGGCATAGAGGCGACGATGCGCCGGATCGGTTTGCCGCCGGCGGTGGAGATGACCTTCCAGGGCGCGGCCGAAGCCTTCCGCGCTTCGCTGTCCAACACCCTGTGGCTGATCCTGGCGGCGGTGGTGGTGATGTACATCGTGCTCGGCGTGCTCTACGAGAGCGTGATCCACCCGGTCACCATCCTGTCCACGCTGCCCTCGGCCACCGTGGGCGCGCTGCTGGCGCTGCACCTGTCCGGCCGGCCGCTGGACCTGGTGGCGGTGATCGGCATCGTGCTGCTGATCGGCCTGGTGAAGAAGAACGGCATCATGATGGTGGACTTCGCCCTGGATGCGCAGCGCCGCCTGGGCCTGAGCCCGCGCGAGGCGATCCACCGCGCAGCGCTGCTGCGCTTCCGCCCCATCCTGATGACCACGCTGGCTGCCCTGGTCGGCGCGCTGCCGCTGATGCTGGCCGGCGGCTCCGGTGCCGAGCTGCGCCAGCCGCTGGGCATCGTCATGGTCGGCGGCCTGCTGCTGAGCCAGGTGCTGACGCTGTTCACCACGCCGGTGGTCTATCTGTTCTTCGACCGCCTGGTGCGCCGCCGGCAGGCGGCGCCGGCCGTGGGCGCCGGACCGGCATGAATCTCGCGCGTCTGTTCATCCGAAGGCCGATCGCCAGCTGCCTGCTCGCGCTGGCCTTGATGCTGGCCGGCCTGCTGGCCTACCGCATGCTGCCGGTGGCACCGCTGCCGGAGGTGGAGTTTCCCTCCATCCAGGTGACCGCCTCGCTGCCGGGCGCCAGCCCGGAGAGCATGGCGGCGACGGTGGCGACGCCGCTGGAGCGGGCGCTGGGCAGCATCGCCGGCATCACCGAGATCAGCTCATCCAGCTCGCAGGGGGCGACCACCGTGCGGCTGCGCTTCGATCTCGACCGCGACATCGACGAAGCGGCGCGCGACGTGCAGGCGGCGATCAACGCCTCGCGTGGGCAGCTGCCCTCCGGCATGCCGGGAAACCCCAGCTACCGCAAGGTGAATTCCTCCCAGGCGCCCATCATGGTGCTGGCGCTGTCCTCGCCCAACCTGGCGCCGGGCCGGCTGTACGACCTGGCGTCCACCATCCTGGCGCAGAAGATCGCCCAGATCGAAGGCGTGGGCGAAGTCAGCGTTGGCGGCAGCGCGCTGCCGGCGGTGCGGGTGCAGCTCAACCCCGGCGCGCTGGCCCACCACGGCCTGGCGCTGGATGAGGTGCGCAGCGCCATCAGCGATGCGAACGCGCTGCTGCCGCTGGGCGTGGTGGAGGAGGGCGACAGGCAGTGGCGGCTGGAGAGCGGCCGCACACTGCGCGACGCCGCCGACTACCGCGGCCTCATCGTGCGTTACCGCGACGGCGCCGCGGTGCGGCTGCAGGACGTGGCGGCGGTGAGCGACAGCGTGGAGAACCGCTACAACAGCGGCTTCCACAACGACAGCCCGGCGGTGCTGCTGCAGGTGTTCCGCCAGCCCAACGCCAACATCGTGGCCACGGTGGATGCCATCCACGCCCAGCTGCCGACGCTGAAGGCGCTGCTGCCGGAGGACACCGGCCTCACAGTGGTGGTGGACCGCACGCCCGGCATACGCGCCACGCTGGACGAGGCCAGGCTGACGCTGCTGATCGCGGTGGTGCTGGTGATCGGCGTGGTGTGGGTCTTCCTCGGCGATCTGCGCTCGGCGCTGATTCCCAGCCTGGCGGTGCCGGTGTCGCTGATCGGCGCCTTCATCGTCATGTACTTCCAGGGCTTCTCGCTGAACAACCTGTCGCTGATGGCGCTCATCGTCGCCGCCGGCCTGGTGGTGGATGACGCCATCGTGGTGCTGGAGAACATCGAGCGCCACATCGCGAACGGCATGCGACCCTACCGCGCGGCGCTGAAGGGAGCGAGCGAGGTCGGCTTCACCCTGCTGGCGATGAATGTGTCGCTGGTGGTGGTCTTCCTCTCCACCCTGTTCATGGGCGGCATCGTCGAGCGCCTGTTCCGCGAGTTCACCATCACCCTGGCGGCGGCCATCCTGGTATCGCTGGCAGTGTCGGTGACGCTCACGCCCAGTCTGTGCGCCCACCTGCTGCGGGCGCGCGAGGCGCGGCCGCCGGGCCGGCTGGCCGCCTTCAGCGCCCGCCTGTTCGAGCGCATGCACCACGGCTACGCGCTGAGCCTGGCCTGGGCGCTGCGCCACTGCACGCTGCTGCTGGTGTTGCTGGTGGGCGTCATCGCCTTCACTGTCCATCTCTACATCGCCATCCCCAAGGGCATGCTGCCGGAGCAGGACACCGGCCAGCTGCGAGGCTTCGCCCGCGGTGACGACGGCTTCTCCTTCCAGGTGATGCAGCCCAAGGCGGACATCTTCCGCCGCCACCTGCTGGCCGACCCGGCGGTGGCCGACGTGGTCGGCACCGCCGGCAACAACGGCGCCGCCAACGTCTGGATGATGGTGCGGCTCAAGCCTTGGGCGGAGCGCGGCGGGGTGAGCGCACGCGAGGTCATAGACCGCCTGCGCGCCACCGCGCCGCCGGTGCCGGGCGGCATGCTCTTCCTCAGCGTGGACCAGGACATCCAGCTGGGCTCGGCGCTGAACTCCAGCGAGCGCGAGGTGCTGCTGCTGGCGGCCGACACCGGGCCGCTCAAGCAATGGGCGCTGCGCCTGGCCGAGGCCATGCGCACGCTGCCGGAACTGGTGGATGTGGACAGCTTCGGCGACGAGGCCACCCAGCAGGTCACCATAGACATAGACCGCGAGGCGGCGCGGCGGCTGGGTGTGGATCTGCAGACCATCAGCAGCGTGCTCAACAACTCCTTCTCCCAGCGCCAGGTGGCCACGCTGTACGACCGCCTGAACCAGTACCGGGTGGTGATGGAGCTGGACCCGCGTTACACCCAGAGCGTCAGCGTGCTGGACGAGATCCAGATCATCACCGCCGACGGCAGCCGCATCCCGCTGTCGGCGGTGGCCAGCTACCGCAACAGCCTGGCGGGAGACCGCGTCTACCACCAGGCGCAGTTCGCC
This sequence comes from Azoarcus sp. TTM-91, assembly GCF_012911025.1. Lineage (GTDB taxonomy): Bacteria > Pseudomonadota > Gammaproteobacteria > Burkholderiales > Rhodocyclaceae > Azoarcus. The sequence continues at coordinate 52,162 of NZ_WUEI01000017.1, forward strand.
GCCTTCGGTATCGAGTACTCGCTGGCGCCCGGGGTGTCGGCCGAGCAGGCGACCCAGGCGATCAACGATGCCTTCACCCGGCTGATGCCGCCCACCGCGGTGCATCTGCGCCACGGCGGCCAGACGGGCAACTTGCAGGCCACGCTGAGCGCCCAGCCCTGGCTCATCCTCGGCATCCTGGTCACGGTGTATTTCGTGCTCGGCATCCTCTACGAGAGCACGCTGCACCCGCTCACCATCCTGTCCACCCTGCCTTCGGCCGGCATCGGCGCGCTGCTGGCGCTGATGGCCTCCGGCACCGAGTTCAGCCTGATCGCGCTGCTCGGCCTGTTCCTGCTGATCGGCATGGTGATGAAGAACGCCATCCTGATGATCGACTTCGCGCTGGAAGGCGAGCGCCGCCTCGGCCTCAGCCCGCGCGAAGCCATACAGCGCGCCGCGCTGCTGCGGCTGCGGCCCATCCTGATGACCAACCTGGCCGCGCTGCTGGGCGCGCTGCCGCTGGTGCTGGGCATGGGCGAGGGCTCGGAGCTGCGCCGTCCGCTGGGCATCGCCATCGTCGGCGGGCTGGCGGTCAGCCAGTTGCTCACCCTCTACACCACGCCGGCCGTCTACCTGGTGCTGGACCGCCTGCGGCTGCGCTTCGTCCGCCGCCGCGCCGAGGCCGGCGCCTGATTCTTCCCTCTTCCCCTGGCCGCACGATGTCCCGTATGCCCTCGAACCTCTCCCACCCCTTGCTCGCCGTGATGGCGGCCTGCGGCCTTTCCGCCTGCGCGGTCGGCCCGGATTACCGCCAGCCCGAACTCGCCACCCTCCCGGGCAGCTTCAAGCACGAAGCCGGCTGGCAGACGGTGCAGCCGCGGGAGGGCCAGGCGGCAGCCGACGAGAACGCACCCTGGTGGCAGCCCTTTGCCGACCCGACGCTGGACGCGCTGCTGCGCGAGCTGGCGGCGGCCAGCCCGGGCGTGGCCCAGGCGGAAGCCCGCTATCGCCAGGCCCAGGCGGCCCTGCGCGCCACCCGCGCCGCTTTCTCGCCCACCGTGGGCGCGAGTGCGGGCGCCCGCCGCAGCGGCAGCGATGCGAGCATCGCCAATGCGCTGACGCTGGACCTGAGCGCGAGCTGGACGCCGGACCTCTGGGGCCGGCTGCGACGCGAGGCCGAAGCCGGCCGCGCCGAACTGCAGGCTTCTGCTGCCGACCTCGCCGCGTTGCGCCTGTCGCTGCAGGCCACGCTGGCGCAGAACTACATCCGCCTGCGCATCTTCGACCTCCAGCGCGAGCTGCTGGCGCAGACCGAGCAGGCCTACCTGCGCTCGCTGGAGCTGACGCGCAACCAGTACGACGCCGGCTTCGCCGCGCGGGCCGACGTGGTGCAGGCGGAGGCGCAGCTGGAAAGCGTGCGCGCCGAACTGCTGGACCTGGCCGGCCAGCGTGCCACGGTGGAGAACGCGGTCGCTGTGCTCGCCGGCCGTCCGCCCTCCGCCCTGGCGCTCTCGGCCGACGGCAGCCTGCCGCAACTGCCGGCGGTGCCGCCGGCCATGCCCGGCAGCCTGCTCACCCGCCGGCCGGACCTGGTGGTGGCCGAGCGCCGGGTGGCGGCGGCCAACGCCCGCATCGGTGTGGCCGAGGCCGCCTGGTTCCCCGAACTCACGCTCAGCCTGAGCGGCGGCTACCAGTCCGGCAGCCTGCGCAGTCTGCTGGATGCGCCCAGCCGGGTGTGGGCGCTGGGGCCGACGTTGGCCGCCACGCTGTTCGACGGCGGCGCCCGCTCCGCCGCGGTGGATCAGGCGGTGGCCGCCCATGAGGAAAGTGCCGCCGCCTGGCGCGAAGCGGTGCTGGCCGCGCTGCAGGAAACCGAGGATGCGCTGGCCCGCCTGCGTGCGCTGGAGGCGCTGGCGGCCCAGCAGGGCAGGGTGGTGGCGCTGGCGCAGGAGAACGAGCGCCTGGTGACCAACCGCTACCGCTCCGGCTTGGTCTCCTTCCTCGAAGTGGCGGTGGCGCAAAACACCACCCTGAGCGCCCGCCGCGCTGCGCTGGACGTCACCCGGGACCGGCTGGAGGCCAGCGTGCAACTGGTGGCATCGCTGGGCGGCGGCTGGACGCAGTCGGTCGATTGAGGTTTTCGTGATCGGCTGGCGGCGGGGCAGGACGGTCGGACGCCCGGCGGCGGATCGGCCTGCTGGCTGGGTCGCGCGGCTGTGAATAGGCCGTGCTGTTAGGTTCGATTGGGCGGTGTCATGGCTGGCGGGCTTTGGTTGCCCTCAGCCCCTGCTGATCGCTGACGATCCGGGCACTTCCCGCATTCACCCAGCCGTCTGCCGCGCCGCCCGGGGGCTGTAGCCGAAGCAGCGCTTGAAGGCGGTGGCGAAGTTGTTGGCCGAGTTGTAGCCGGCGATTTCCGCCGCAACTGCCACGCTGGCGCCGCGGCGCAGCTCGCGATAAGCCTTCTCCAGCCGCAGCTCCCGCAGCCGCTCGAATACCGTGCGGCCCCAGGCACGCTTGGCCAGGGCCTGCAGCGTGGTGGGATTGCTGCCGACCTGGCGGGCGATCTCGCTCATGTTCAATTCCCCGCTGTCGCTCTCCATCAGCAGTGCCTCCAGGCGGGCGAGGCGGCGGCGTTCGCTGCTGGTAAAGGTGTTGCCCGCAGAAGCCGTGCCATCGGTACTCACCGCTGTCAGCGCCTCTACCGCGAGCTCTATGCACTGCGCTTCCAGTCGCAGGCGCTGCAGGCCGGGCAGGTAGGGTGTCGGCTCCAGGATGGAGCAGGCCAGCGCGCGGACGCGGGCGGGCACCGTCCATTGTTGGTTGGCGAGGTGCTGGCGGGTGAAGGCGCGCAGCGTCGCATGGGCGGCGCATTCGTCGAAGCCGCCGCCGCTCTCCAGCCATTCGGGCGTCAGCGTCAGGCTGACCTTGCGTTCATCCCGGCCGCGCTGCCAGCGGCGGCTGAATTCCCCTTCTTCGGCGAGATTCACCAGCGCGCCCTGCGAGCGGGTGGCCGGGTCGGGGCTGCATGGGCCGAGCAGGAAGCGGTGCGGGCCGAAGGAGAGGTCGGTGGCGCCACCGACCACCACCACGATCTTGATCGCCGGATTCAGCGTGTTGCGGGTGCGCATGTCGTGCAGATCGTGGCCCGCGGCGGCATGCAGGATCAGGCCGGGGCGCAGCTGCAGGGTGTCGAAACGGCCTTGCAGCACCGGCTGCTGCGGGTCTGGCGCCACGTCCTCGAAGGTGTAGTTGCCGCCCAGCAGGTTGGCGGAGCGCACCAGATCGCTAGGCGTAACTCGACGTTCCTCGGCCAGGAAAAGTTTCCCGCTTGCTTTTCCCGCAGACATTTCCCTTTCTCCCGCAGAGATTACCCGTATGACCGGATGCCATACTTTCGGCTGTTTTAGAAACAAGAATCATTCCTATTGTAGGGTTAATCAGCCTGTTCTGTGGAGAGTTCCGTGAGCGTCCGTATTTCCTTTTCTCCTCGCCAGCCAAGGTCCCTGGCCATGCTGGCGTGCGGCCTGTTCACCCTGCCGGCGCTGGCCGCCGACGACCAGACCCTGGACACGGTGGTGGTGACCGCCTCGTCTACCGAGCAGACCCTGCGCGACGCCCCGGCCAGCATCAGCGTGATCACCAGCGAGGAGATCGCGAAGCGGCCGGTGCAGGAACTGGCAGAGTTGCTGGGCACGGTTGAGGGCGTGACGCTGACGCGCAACGGCAACCAGGTGCCGGGCGTGCAGATCCGTGGCCTGGGTCAGGCCTACACGCTGATGTTGATAGACGGCAAGCGGGTCAATTCCAGCAATGCGGTATTCCGCGGCAATGACTACGACACTGGTTGGGTACCTGCCGCCGAGATCGAGCGCATCGAAGTCGTCCGTGGGCCGATGTCTTCCCTCTATGGATCGGATGCCATCGGCGGTGTGGTGAACATCATCACCCGCAAGATCGGCAAGACCTGGCGTGGTTCGGTGAAGGCGGACGCGGTTGTTCAGGAGGACGCGGACGCCGGCAACGCCTTCATCACCAGCGCGAGCGTCAGCGGCCCGCTGATCGCCGATGTACTCGGGTTACGGCTGTCCGGGGGCTACGACAAGCGAGAGGCGGATGACAGCAATATCAATGATCCCGGGATCAACGGTACCCAGTCGGGTTTCCCCAAGGTTGAAAACCGCCAGTTCAGCGGTGCGCTCAACTGGCGGCCGGCGGACGGCCACGAGGTAGGGCTGAGCTATGACCGCAACCGCCGCAACCATGATGGCTTCATCCTCGAGCGCGAAGCCAGTTCCTTGAGCCACAGCGGCCGCTACGGTTTCGGTACGTCGGACATTACTTTCAACTACGACGAGACCCGCAACCAGACTGGTACGGTGAGCGGGCAGAAGAACCCGAACAAGGCCACCAGCCTCAGCCTGGATGGAAAACTGGTGCTGCCCTGGGAGGCGGCAAATCAACTGCTGACCCTGGGGGGCGAGTTGCGTCGCGAAAAACTGCGCGATCGCGCCAATCTCGCCGGCCTGCCGGGTACCGCCGGCTATGGCGCCAATCCTGAAGCGGAGGTGGCCCAGTACGCGCTGTTCATCGAGGATGAATTCACCCTGCGCGACGATCTCAAGCTGACGCTGGGTAACCGCTTCGACCATCATGAGAACTTCGGTGGACATAACAGCCCGCGCGCCTATGTGGTCTATCACGCCACCGAGTCGGTGAGCTTCAAGGCTGGCTGGGCGCGCGCTTTCCGCGCGCCCACGCTGCTGCAGGGCAGCCCGAACTGGGGCTCGGTCTCTTGCGGCAGCGCGGTCACCGGCTGCTACATCATCGGCAGCGAGGACATCAAGCCGGAAACCAGCACCAGCAAGGAACTGGGCGTGCAGTTCGATTTCGGCAAGGTGGGCGGCGGAGTCACGCTGTTCCACAACAAGATCAAGGACATGATCGACATCACCAGCCGTACGTCCAACGTCGCCCTGGCGCCGACCTATGCCAACTTCGTCGGTTACCTGCCCGACGGCCGGCCGATCTTCGCTTACCAGAACATCGCAAGCGTGACGACCAAAGGCGTGGAGACCAGCTTCCGTGCCGAGCTGTCGCCGCAGTGGGCCATGCGGGCGAACTACACCTATACCGACGCCAAGAACACCAGCGGCGCGCGCGACATCCCCATGATCTATCGCCCGCGGCACTCGGCCAATCTGGGCGCGGACTGGAAGCCGGACGACAACTGGTCGCTCAATGCCACCGCACGCTACTCCGGCAGCCAGTACATCAGCGTCTCCAGCGACGGCCAGAACAGGGTGAAGAAATCCGCCTATGGCGTGGTGGATCTCAGCGCTGCCTACCGCATCAACAAGATGCTCACCGTCCGCGCCGGGGTGCTGAACCTGGGTGACGAAGGCGAGAACCGCGACGTCTCCACTGACTTCAACGAGGAAGGCCGGCGCTATTTCGTGTCGCTGGCGGCGGATTTCTGACCCGCGGTTTCACGGCTTGGCGAACTCGGCAGGCGCGCCCCGGTCGACACCAGGCCGGGGCGTTGCCGTTCATGGAGGAGACCTTGCGGGCGAGCTGACAGCCCGCTTCGCATACCGTGATCGCATGCGCCGGCCGGGGAGGGGAGGGCGGACAGCCCGGGAAAAGGGACGGCGTCATTGCCCGGTCCCGGCGCTCCGGGCACAATGGCGGAATTCCTATTTTTCTAAGCCGGAAGATAGAGATGCACGCACACTCCGTACTTCCGGAACCCCGACAGCTGGAGACTAGCCGGGCCAATTCTGGCGATGCTTGTTTGTTGTTTGATCACGGGAGATACCGATGAAAATGAAGGTGAAGGGAATTGTTGCTGCCGCCATCCTCTCCGCTGCCGCAGTGCCGGCGTGGGCCGCGACGTGCGAAGCCACGGTGGAAGGCAACGACGCCATGCAGTTCAACGTCAAGGAAATCACCGTAGACAAGAGCTGCAAGAAGTTCACCGTGCACCTGAAGCACACCGGCAAGCTCGCCAAGGCGGCGATGGGCCACAACCTCGTCATCGCCAAGACTGCCGACCTGCAGGGCATTGCCACCGATGGTGCTGCTGCCGGCCCGGCCAAGGACTACGTCAAGGATGGCGACGCCCGCGTCATCGCCCACACCAAGCTGATCGGCGGTGGCGAAAGCGACTCCGTCAGCTTCGATGTGTCGGCGCTGAAGGCCGGTGAGTCCTACAGCTACTTCTGCTCCTTCCCTGGCCATTGGGCCATCATGAAGGGCGCGATCAAGTTCTGATCGTTTCCGGGCGCGGCCGCCAGCGGTCGTGCCCACCCGTTCCGGCGTGCCGGCATGGCGCGCCGGATACGGCGGCGCCCGGACTCTGCGGCATGCTCCCCGGATGAGCGCTGCGTGGGTCTAAGACGCTCACGTTCCGTTTCCTGTCCGGAGGTGTGTGAATGCGCTTCAAGCGTCTTGCGACCGTCGCGGCTGCCTGTGTGGCGAGCCTGTGCGGTGCGCTGGGAATGGTGGCGACGGCCCAGGCCGAGCCCCCCATCAAGATCGGCCAATCGGTCGTGCTGAGCGGTCCGCAGGCAGCGAACGGATTGCTTTACTCCCAAGGCATCAAGGTTCATCTCGACGCGATCAATGCCGCCGGCGGTGTGGGCGGGCGAAAGATCGAACTCATCACCCTGGACGACGGCTACGATCCTGCCCGCTGCAAGGCCAACACCAAGCAGCTGCTCGAGCAGGACAAAGTCATCGCCCTTTTCGGTTATACCGGCTCGCCTGCCATCATGGCCTGCGCGCCGATGGCGGAGGCGGCCAAAGTGCCGATGATTTCGCCGGTCAGCGGCACGCCGGAGCTGCAGGAGCACGCCGGCCGCTACCTCTTCTTCACCCGCGCCAGTTTCCGTGACGAACTGCGGGCAATGATCGACTACCTCACCACCACCGGCATCACCTCCTACGGCGTGACGCTGCAGGACGACTCTTTCGGCCATTCGGCGCTGAAGATCGTTGAGGAGCTGCTGGCCGAGCGCAAGTTGCCGCCGCCGGTTTCCGCACCGGTGGCACAGCAGACCTACGAGGCCGGCGCCAGCGCCGCGGCCATCTCCAAGGTGGCGCCGCAGGCGGTGATCCTTGCCACTGGCGGCAAGGCCTCGGTCAATTTCATCCGCGATTACCTCAAGACCGGCAAGCGCGCCCAGTTCCTCGGCCTCTCGGTGGTCAGCAGCAACCAGCTGGTGCAGGAACTCGGCAAGGACGCCGACGGCATCATCGTCACCCAGGTGGTGCCGTCCCCGTGGGCCAAGAAGACGCAGATCGTGCGCGACTTCTACCGCGAGCTCGGCGAGCGCAAGGACGTGGAGATCAACTACTTCACGCTGGAGGGCTACATCGCTGCCCGCGTGCTGGTGGAGGCGGTGCGCCGCGCCGGGCCGGAAGTGAGCCCGGAGCGGCTGGTGCAGGCGCTGGAGAGCATGCGCAAGCTGAATCTCGGCGGCTACGAGGTGAATTTCGGGCCCGGCGTGCGTGCCGGCTCCAGCTATGTGGACCTCTCGATGGTGCGTTCCGACGGCCGCTACGTGCAGTAGCCCCTCCACTGGCTTTCGCCGAGGGGCGGTTTCCCGACAGGGGGCCGCCCCTCGCTGTTTCGTGTGCTTGCATTCAGGCCTGGAATTGAAGCGGATAATCCCGCTTGCATTGCCGTTCGGCATGCCCGGTGCGATACGAAACCAATTCCAGGAGGAAGACCATGCAAGCTGCCATTCCTTTGCGCCCGCTCATCCGGCGCAGTCTGCTTGCCGCGCTGTTCGCCGGCTCGATGCCGGCCGTGGCGCTGGCCCAGTTCTCGCTGCCGCCCTTGCCCTATGCGCCCAGCGCGCTGGAGCCGCATGTGGATACCGCCACCATGGAGATCCACCACGGCCGCCATCACAAGGCTTATGTGGACAACCTGAACGCCCAGGCCAAGAACATCCCGGAGTTGGCCGGCATGTCGCTGGAGGCCATCCAGGGGCAGATCTCCAAGTATCCGGCGGCGGTGCGCAACAACGGTGGCGGCCACTACAACCATGACTTCTTCTGGACCATCATGGCGCCGGCCGACCAGGCTGGCCAGCCCAGCGCGGCGCTGGAAAGCGCCATCGCCCGTGACTTCGGTTCGCTGGACGAGATGAAGAAACGCTTCAACGAAGCCGCGCTGACCCGCTTCGGCTCCGGCTGGGCATGGCTGGTGGTGACGCCGGAGAAGAAGCTGGCGATCACCTCCACGCCCAACCAGGACAACCCGCTGATGGATCTGCCGGACATCCAGCGCGGCACGCCGGTGCTGGGCCTGGACGTGTGGGAGCACGCCTACTACCTCAAGTACCAGAACAAGCGGGCGGACTACGCCACCAACTGGTGGAACGTGGTGAACTGGAAGGAAGTGAGCCGCCGTTACGATGCGGCGCTGAAGTAAGCAGACAAGCAATAAGCGCTGGGCGAAACGCGCTGCCGCCGGGGGAGAAGCCCGGCGGCAGCGCGTTTCTTTTTGTCCTCGCGGTTGCGCGTTCCGGCTGCGGCGGCGATCCGCGTTTCCGGAGTCCGCGGTAGGTTCGGGTCCGTGTGCGTCCGAGGAACCGGTTGCTCCGCCGGCTCCAAGGCCGATGCAAACGAAGAGGCGCGGTTTGCGCTCCGTACCGCGGAGCCGCGCATGTCGCGCCGGATTGTGGCAAAGCCGCCAGTCTGCGCGTTTCCGGGAAGCAAGTCCCTGATTCCATTGCGTGGCACCCGCTTTGCTTGTCCCCCGTATCGCAACGAGGTGGACATGGAACATCGACTGGACTGGTCATCCTATGAAACCGCCGGCCAGGGCGACGCCTATGCCGGCATTCCGGCGACCGGCGGCGACTTCGCCAAGGCGGTGGCGGTCTGCATCAACGACCGCGCCTGCCAGACCAAACCCAAGGGCGTCATGTGCCCCAGCTTCCGCGCCACCGACGATCCGGCCCATTCGCCCGGCGGCCGCGTCAAGGTGCTTAAGGACGCGCTGAATGGCGAACTCGGGGAACAGCCTTTTGTTCATCCCGCAGTGCTGGACGCCCTGGAGCTCTGCGTTGGCTGCAAGGGCTGCAAGCGCGAGTGCGCCAACCAGGTGGACATGGCTGCGATCAAGATCGAGGTGCTGGCCCAGCGCAATGCGATCACCGGCGTGCCGCGCCGCGACCGCCTGTTCGGCACCCTGCCGCGCCTGCTGGCGCAGCTGCCCTGGCTGGGCGGGCTGGTGCGCTGGCGCAACCGCTCGCCATGGCTGGCGAAGCTGGGCGAGCGCTGGCTGGGCGTGGCCGCCACGCGTCAGCTGCCAGAGCCGGCGGCGCGGGCCTACGCGGCCCCCGCGGCCAGGCTGGAAGAAAGCTCGCCGCTGTACCCAGCGGACGAGCGTGCGGTGATCCTGTTCGTCGACACCTTCGCCCGCCACTTCGAGCCGGAAGTGGCTGAGGCCGCGCATGCGGTGCTCACCGCCGCCGGCTACCGTGTCGAGGTGCTGGCGCCAGCGGCGGACGATGCCGAGGGCGGGCGGCCGCTGTGCTGCGGCCGTACCCTGCTGTCGCTGGGGCAGGTTGAAGCGGCACGCACCGAGGCCCGCCGCATGCAGGCGGCGCTGAGGCCGGCGCTGGCGCGCGGCCTGCCCATCGTCGGCCTGGAGCCGTCCTGCATCCTGTCGCTGCGCGACGATCACCTGAAGCTCGGTCTCGGGCCGGAGGCAGAAACGCTGGCGAAGCAGGTCTACCTGTTCGAGGAGTTCATCGCCCGCGAACATGACCGCAAACGGATGACGCTGGCGCTGAAGCCGCTGCCCGCCGGCACCACGCTGGTCCACGGCCACTGCCACCAGAAGGCGGTGGGGGCGATGAAGTCGCTGCGCAAGGTGCTGCGCCTGATCCCGGAATTCCAGTTCGAGTTCGTCGAGGCCAGCTGCTGCGGCATGGCCGGCAATTTCGGCCTGGAAGTGGAGCACGCCGGAATCTCCCGGCGCATGGCCGAAATGGACCTGCTGCCGGCCTTGCGTGCCGCGCCGGAAGCGCCCATTCTGGCAAACGGGTTTTCCTGTAGACACCAGATCCGCGAGGGCGTGGCGCGCGAGCCGGTGCATGTCGCCGTGCTGCTGCGCCAGGCGCTCGCCTGACATCCAGGGAGCAAGCTTGACCGACGATATTCCAGACTCATCGACGCTGGGCGCCGCGCTGTGGCGCGCCGGCCTGCTGGGCAATCTGCATGATGCGGCGGTCGCCATCGGCCTGTGCATCCAGGGCTGGGAGCCGGAAGCCTTCTTCGCTTCCCACATGGCCCGCCGCAAGGCCATGCAGTGCCTGCGTACCGTGGTGACGAGTGCCATCGACTTGCCGGTGGAGGTGAAGAACGCGATGCCGCGCATCGACTGGGAAGCCATCGAGGCGCTGAAGCCGCACCTGCGCATCCGCCGCGAGGAGGACAGGGAGCAGGTGTGGGAAGCGCTGCAGCACCAGGTGCCGGCCATGCTCGGAGAGCTGATCCGCTACCGCCGGCAACTACCGCAACTGTTCGCCTTCGACGCCTGAACTTTCGTCGCCTGCGGGCGGGGTGGCGTGCGGTAGCGGAAGGCGGCAGTCATCCGCGTTCCTGGGCGTCGCCCGCCGTCGCGGCGGCTCGTCGCCGGCAATCGGGGGGCCTGCCTTGCGGGGCGAATCCTCCGGCTGAAGGAGGGCAGGGCTGCCGAAGCCTGCGCTCCACCGGGTGTGCGTCCTTGCGGGGTGTGGAACGGCCCTGATACCGGTCATGGACCCCTAGGCCAGGCGAGAGCGGGGCTTCGCCATGCCCGCGTTGAAGGGATTGCACGACACGCACCTCGGCGAGCCTGCTCGCCCGCCTGTCGAAGGTTGCGCCCGGCGGTAATCGTGCCTGCCCGCCGTAGTGGCCGCAGCCCGGTCCGGCCTTCTCGGCGGCCCGCTGGCGCCCGGCGCTGGCCGGTCTCTTGCAATGGCTCCTTGCGCAGGCGTTTGCCCCTTTCACCCGCTGCGCGCGCCTGTCTCCAGGGGCTTGCTTTCTTCTGCCGTAGTTCACAACATACGCAAAACGAACGTCTTTCAAGTGCTTGACCAGGCGAATTAAAGCGAATCGGGTCACCTTTTTTTGCGAATTTTGTGAATGGTGTTGCGTATGAGCAGTGGTGCGAGAAAGGCCTTCATGGGCGTGCGCTTGCGACGGCTGCGGGAAGAGCGCGGGCTGACGCAGGTGGCGCTGGCGCGGCTGCTGGAGATCTCGCCCAGCTATCTCAACCAGATCGAGCAGAACCAGCGCCCGCTGACGGTGCCGGTGCTGCTGCGCATCAGCGCGGCGCTGGGCGTGAACGTGCAGCGCTTCTCCGACGACGACGAGGCCCGGCTGGTGGCCGATCTGCGCGAGACCCTGGGCGGCATGGCCGAGCCGGTGGCGCTGGCGGAGGTGCGCGAGCTGGCGGCCAACATGCCGGCGGTGGCGCGGGCGCTGCTGACGCTGGACCGGCGCTGGCGCGAAGCGGAGGAGCGGGCGGATGCGCTCGCCGCCCGCCTGGGCGAGGACAGGGGAGCCGCGCCTTTCGCCGCGCCCATGCCCTACGAGGAGGTGCGGGACTTCTTCTATGCCCGCCACAATCATGTGGCCGAACTGGACGATCTGGCGGAGCGGCTGTTCGAGGCCTGGATGCTGCAGCCGGGGCGGACCGCCGATGGCCTGGCGGCGCGGCTGGCGCAGGTGCATGGCGTGCGGGTGGTGCGCGACGAGCCGGACGGTGAGGGCGGCGGTGGCACGGAGGGGAGAGAGGATGAGGGCGCACCGCTGCGCGCTTTTGATCCGGTGGCCCGGGTGCTGCGCTTGTCGCCGCTGCTGGAGCCCGGCCAGCAGGCCTTCCAGCTCGCCACCCAGTTGGCCTTTCTCGAAGCCGGCGAGCAGATAGACCGCCTCGCCGCCGGCGCCGGTTTCCGCAGCGAGCAGGCCGGGGCGCTGGCCCGCATCGGCCTGGCCAATTACTTCGCCGGCGCGCTGGTGTTGCCCTACCGGCGCTTCCTGGAGGCGGCGGAGGGTCTGCGCTACGACATCGACCGCCTGGGCCGCCGCTTTGGCGTCGGCTTCGAGACCGTCTGCCACCGTCTGTCCACGCTGCAGCGGCCGGATGCGCGCGGCGTGCCTTTCTTCTTCGTGCGGGTGGATCGCGCCGGCAACATCTCCAAGCGCCAGTCCGCCACCGATTTCCACTTCTCCCGCGTCGGCGGTACCTGTCCGCTGTGGAATGTGTACGAAGCCTTCGCCCAGCCCGGCCGCATCCTGACCCAGCTCGCCAGCATGCCGGACGGCCGCACCTATCTGTGGATCGCCCGCAGTGTCACCCACGGCCGCGGCGGCTACGGCGAGCCGGAGAAGCGCTTCGCCATCGGCCTGGGCTGCGACCTGCACCACGCCGCCCGCCTGGTCTACGCCAAGGGCCTGAAGCTGGACGATCCGGAGGCGCCGACGCCGATAGGCGCGGGCTGCAAGGTCTGCGACCGCCCGGCGTCGATGAGACCGCGGGAGGCGAGGTACTTCATGAAACGGGCCTGGTAGATCGCCTGCAGCGGTCCCAGGCCCATGGAAACGGTGGGGAACTGCCAGAAGTCCGGCATCAGCCAGGGGT
>NZ_WUEI01000180.1 GCF_012911025.1 Azoarcus sp. TTM-91
ACCGGAGACTTGCCATGCCCTCTCGCCGCACCGCCCTCAAATGGACCGCCGGCCTCGCCGCCGCCTCGCTGCTGCCCGGCGCCGCCCTGCGTGCCGCCGAACCACTCAGGGTCGGCTTCGTCTACGTCGGCCCGGTGGGCGAGGCCGGCTGGACCTTCGCCCACGATCTCGGCCGCCGCGCGCTGGAAGCCGCCTTTGCCGGGCAGGTGAAGACCACCTTCATCGAGAGCGTGCCCGAGGGCGCCGACGCCGAGCGCGTGATCCGCAACCTCGCCCAGGATGGTCACCGGGTGATCTTCACCACCTCCTTCGGCTACATGGACGCCACGCTGAAAGTGGCGCGCCAGTACCCCAAGGTGGTGTTCCAGCACGCCACCGGCTTCAAGACCGCCGCCAACATGGGGACCTACGACGTGCGCACCTACGAGGGCGCCTACCTGGCCGGCGTGCTGGCGGGCAAGACGAGCAAGAGCGGCAACCTGGGCGTGGTCGGCTCCCACCCCATCCCGGAGGTGATCCGCAACATCAACGCCTTCACCATCGGTGCCCGCAGCGTCAATCCCAAGGCCAGCACCCGGGTGATCTGGGTGAATTCCTGGTTCGACCCGGGCAAGGAGCGCCAGGCGGCGCTGACGCTGATCGCCCAGGGCGCCGACGTGCTGATGCAGAACACCGACTCGCCGGCGGTGCTGCAGGCGGCGCAGGAGAAGGGCGTGTTCGCCTTCGGCTGGGATTCGGACATGACCAGCTTCGGCCCCAAGGCCCAGCTGGCGGCCAGCGAGATCGACTGGAGCGTCTGGTACAAGAAAGTGGTGGGCGAGGTGCTGGCCGGCAAGTTCGAGCCCAAGCAGCAAGTGTGGTACGGCCTGAAGGAAGGCGCTATCGACCTCGGCCACCTCGCCGCCGCCCTGCCGGAAGACGCGAAGAAGCTGCTGGCCGAGCGCCGCAAGGGCGTGCTGGACGGCAGCCGCCCGGTATTCCAGGGCCCGCTGCGCGACCAGGCCGGCAAGGAAGTGGTCGCCGCCGGCCAGGCGCTGGCCGACAAGGACAAGCTGGCGATGAACTACTACGTGGAAGGCGTGCAGGGCACGGTGCCGGGCGGGAAGTGAGGCTGGGTGGACCGGCCGCCGCCGGCATGACATGCGAGGTGGCAGCCGCCGCCATTCCGCAGCTCAAGCCTTCGGCAGCGGCACCGGCGTCAGCGCCGCGCCGGTGCTGAAGAAGCTCTGCAGGTTATCCAGCGCCAGGCGGAACATGGCGCCGCGGGTTTCCACCGTGGCACTGCCGGCGTGCGGCGCCAGCAAGACGTTGTCCAGGGTGAAGAAGCGCGGGTCTATGCCGGGCTCGTTGCGGAACACGTCCAGCGCGGCGCCGGCGATACGGCGGTTCTGCAGGGCGTTGATCAGCGCCTCTTCGTCCACCACGGTGCCGCGGGCGATGTTCACCAGGTAGCCGTCGGCACCCAGCGCGGCCAGCACCTTGTCGTCGATCAGGCCAGCGGTTGCCGCGCCGCCGGGCACCACCACCACCAGCACGTCGCATTCGGTGGCGAGCTTGATCAGGTCGGCCTCGTAGCGGTAGTCCAAGCCCTGATCGTGGCGGCCGTGGTAGGCCAGTTCCACCTGGAAGGGCGCCAGCCGTTCGGCGACGGCCTTGCCGATGCGGCCCATGCCGACGATGCCGACCCGCTTGCCGGAGAGGCCGATGGCGAGCGGGAAGCCATCCTTCTTCCACTCGCCGGAACGCACGTAGCGGTCGGACTCCGGCACCTTGCGCAGCAGCCCCAGCAGCATGGCAACGGCGAACTCGGCCACCGCGGCGTTGAGCACACCCGGGGTGTTGGTGACGACCACGCCGCGGTCACGCGCCAGCGCCAGCGGAATGCCGTCGTAGCCGACGCCGGTGGTGGCGATGATGCGCAGCGCCGGCAGATCGTCCAGCGCTTCGGGCGGAATCACATGGTCGCTGCGGGTGATGACGCCGCTAATGGACTCGCGCAGCGCCGGGTCTGCCTCCAGCGCCGCCGCATCGTGACAGCTGAAGCGGGCTTCGATCTGGGCCACGACCTTGGGGGGAAAGTCGCCGAGCCGGAGCAGTTGGGGTTTCATCGCAAGTCCTCTTTGTCGTTATGGACGGGGCCAAGAAGCTGGGGCGCTGGCCGGACGGACATCCGTTCAGGCGGGGTGCATTCCAGGCTGGCGACGCGGCGTCCGCCGCCTGCGCGCTGAATGCCGGCCTTGCACCTCAGCGCGCCGCCGCGCGGGCGGGGTGGCCGGCGGTGCCGGCTTGCGCCGCCCCCGGGTCAGCGCCCACGGCGAGGTTCGCGTCGTCCACCCAGCGCCGGCCGTTCTCCGCCTCCGCGTACAAGCGCCAGGGCGCATCCGCAGCTTCACGGCACAAACCATAGCGGAAACCGAAGGAGGCGCGCCCCGGCGTGTCGAAGCGCAGGTCGCGGAAGCCGGCGCAGCCGCTGCCGGGCTGGCTGCCGGCGCTGGCCTGGTCCAGCACCGGGAACATGGCGAACCAGCGGTAGAAGGCGAACTGCGGGCTGTCCCACACCGCGCGCGCCACCGCGGCCGTGGCCGGATCGCCGCCGAACATCGGGGTGTTCTCCCACTGCGCCATCGCCACCGGCAGGTAAGGCGCAGAGAAGCGGCGGATGAAGTTGTCGTCGCCGGTAAGCGGCAGCGGCTCGCTGCGGCGGGTGTTGATGTGAGCGTAGTGATAGCGCTCGCCGTCGAAGACGATGGCGGTCCAGTTGAAGGGCGAGGCCGGCCGCGGCGCCGCGTCCACCGCCACCACCGGGATGCCCTGGCGCGCGGCGTAGGCGCGGGCGGCCTCCACCGCCTCACCACGGCCGATCCAGCCAACGCCGACCCAGCCCGCCAGCAAGACCAGCGACACCGCCGCCGGCAGCTTGCTGCGCCGCCAGCAGGCGCTGGCGATGAGGCCGGCGACGATGAGGCCGGTGAACACCAGGTCGATGATGAAGGTGGTGCCGATGCCGAAGCGCCGGTCCGATAACGGCGCGAGGATCATGGTGCCGAACTGGGTGATGAGGTCGCCGGCGATATGGATGGCGAGCGCCGCGCAACTCACTGCGTAGAAGGCCTTCCAGTCCGGCCTGGCCGCCACGCCCGGCGGGCGCAGCAGGCGGGAGAACAGCCAGGCCAGCAGCAGGCCCCACAAGGGCAGGAGCAGGATGGAATGGGTGAGCCCGCGATGGCCGCGCAGGTAGGTGAGCTCGGAGATGTAGCCGAGCACGAAGTCCATGTCCGGGAAGGCCGCGGCGAGGAAGCCGGCGGCAACCACCTGCCAGGTCCGCACCCGCGGCGGGCTGAGGACGGAGGGCGAGGCGGAGGGGGCGAGCAGGCGGCCGACGAGGGCGCCTGAGAGGGCATGAGTCAGAGTATCCACGCGGCCTTTGAGGCAGGCCCCCGGGCTTCGTTCCCCGGCGGCCCTGAGCTGTCCAGCGGGCGATTGGAGCACGAAAAGCACTTCGCCCTGAAACCGCCTTCCGCGCTCGCCGGGCGAGGCATGGGGAGGTTGCAGGGCGAAGGCGCTGCGGCTGGCGCCGGCGGCTGGTCAGCTCAACAGGTCGGCCAGCTCGTCGGCATGCTCTTCCTCGGTGGCGAGGATGCCGACCAGCATGTGGCGGGTGGTCGGGTCGCGGTCGCCGAAGAAACGGATCATCTCGCGATAGCTCTCGATGGCGATGCGCTCGGCGATCAGGTTCTCGCGGATCATGTCCTTGAGCGTGTCACAGGTGACGTATTCGGCATGGCTGCGGCTGGTGAGACGCGCCGGGTCCATCTCCGGCGAGCCGCCCAGCTGCACGATGCGCTTGGCGATCTGGTCGGCGTGGGCCAATTCCTCGTTGGAATGCACGAGGAATTCGGCCGCGATCGGTTCCGAGTTGATGCCGGTGGCGACGAAGGCATGCTGGCGGTAGCGCAGCACGCACACCAGCTCGGTGGCCAGCGCGGCATTCAGGATGTTCACCGCGACTTCCGGGTCCAGCCCATAGCCTGAGGTGAGCACGCCGTCCTCGATATGCTGGCGCGCGCGGTCGCGCAGCGCGGCGACGTCGGTGAGGAAGGTGCTCTCTTCGGCCTGGGGGGCGGAGCCGGCCGGCGTTTGCTGGAGGGCCTTGGAGTCGGTGGCCTGGGTCGGGGGCGTCATGCGGTTCTCCTTGCGGTTCGGGGAGCGAGGGGTGGGACGGGCCCCGCAGGGCCCGTCGTTCGGCGGCGGTCAGTGGGGAAGAGTGTCTTCCCACTCCTTCACCCGCCGCTCCGCTTCATCCTTGGTCACGCCGTAGCGTTCCTGGATGCGGCCGGCCAGCTCGGTGCGCTTGCCGGCAATCACATCGACGTCGTCGTCGGTGAGCTTACCCCATTGCTGGCGGACCTTGCCCTTCAGTTGCTTCCAGTTCCCTTCGATGATGTCGCGGTTCATGGTCGGTCTCCTTCTGCTTCCGTTGCCGGGACTTCATCCCGGGGTTGGTTGAAGTACGCCGTGCGGCCGGGACGCCTGCCGGATACGGGATCCGGCCTGGCGGCGATGGCCGCCGATGCACGATTCCAGTCTAGAAAACCGCCCCGCCCTGCCCCATCGGTCGCGTCCTAAAACGCTGTCGGCATCGTCCGACACGAGTGGGCGGCAAGGCGGTTTGCGCCGCCCTCAGATGGAGCGCACCACGTCACCGCCGGCGCGCTCCAGCGTCTCCTCGGCCAGCTTGGCCTGCTCCTGATCGGCAGGGTGGGCCACCACCGCCCAGTAGCCGACGTCGGTGCTGTCACGCACGCTATTGATCACCACGTCATGGTCGGGGCGGGCGCTCAGCAAGCCGGCGAGCAACATGCCGCCGAACATGCCGAACATGCCGATGGCCACCAGCGCCATGCCGGGAGAGGACAAGAAGGCCGGCATGCCCGCAGCGGCCAGGCCGCCGCCCACCAGCAGACCGGCGATAAGGCCGGCGATGCCCAGCTTCAAGTGGGAGCGCAGCAGGGTATGCCAGATGCCGGCCTGCTCGGGTTCGAGCTTGCGGCTGAGGTCGGGGTCATGCGGGCTCACCAGTTGCACCTGGGCCGGCCGCAGCGGGCGACGGTCACGCAGGGTGGAGGCCGCGCGGCTAGCGGAATCCGGATCGCGGAAGGTGGCGGCAACGAGGGTCAGGGATCTTTCTCCGAAGAGGCTCATCGTGCTCATGTCAGTCTCCTTGTCATATCGACGCGTATCGACTCTGCCGGCGACCCGGGCGGACGAAGCGGATCAATGGCAGACGCAAGTTGGAAACCGGCAGGCGGAAAAGGGTTGCTTCCCCCA
Organism: Azoarcus sp. TTM-91; assembly: GCF_012911025.1. Lineage (GTDB taxonomy): Bacteria > Pseudomonadota > Gammaproteobacteria > Burkholderiales > Rhodocyclaceae > Azoarcus. The sequence continues at coordinate 5,329 of NZ_WUEI01000180.1, forward strand.
GTCCGAAACGGATGTAAGCCGATTCTGGCAGCGGCCGCAGGAGGGCGGGGGCCATGAGCCCTGCGGGCGCCCCCGTGTCGGACGAATCCCACGCCGTGACGCGCCCGCCGCCGACGAACAGCCCGGCTGGGCGCAGCTAAAGTGCAGCTACGGACCGCGCGACGGCACCGTATCTCCTCTTCACGAAGTTCCCGACTTCGTTTCAGCGCCGGCCGTCGGTGATGGCCGGCCTCTTTATGCCCGTCGCCGGCCTAGCCGTGAGCCCCGGCAGCATCCCGGCCCGCGAGGACGAATGCATACCGCATACGATGTAACAGGGAGAACGCCATGCAAGCACAGCGCCGGGACAGGACCGCCGTCATCATCCCCTTCATCCGCCCGCCGCGGCCGGCAGCCGGCGCAGCAGCGCAGCCGCCGGCCCGCGCGGGCAAGGTCACCGACTGTCACAACTTTGAAGCAACCCGGCGCGTAGTCTGCGATCAGGCATTGGACCGGCGCATGCAAATACCGCCCGCCGGCACCCCCCCCCTTCCAACGC
>NZ_WUEI01000181.1 GCF_012911025.1 Azoarcus sp. TTM-91
ACAGCGGACTCAGCACGCTGGCGACAAGCACCGCCACCCGCCCCGAGAACCCGAACACCACCGATCCCCTCAACTCCCCCCGCTGGGACGAACTGCGCCGCGCCTGGCTGGGCGACGCCCCGGCCGAGTTCGACAGCCGGGTCCAGGTACAGGCGCCGGCAATGGCGGAGGACGCGCTCAACGTGCCGGTGCGGGTGGACGCCAGCCGGCTGCGCGGCCAGGGGGTCGAGGAGATCCTCATCCTCGCCGACTTCAACCCCATCGTCCGCGCCCTCTCCTACTCGCCCGGCAGCGCCGAACCGGTGCTGGGCTTCCGCCTCAAGCTGCAGCAATCCAGCCCGGTGCGGGCGGCGGTGCGCACCGCCGACGGCCGCTGGCATGTGGGCGGCACCTGGGTGGCCACCACCGGCGGCGGCTGCACGCTGCCCTCCACCGGCTCCGGCTCGCCGGAATGGCAGCGCCAGCTCAACCACACCGAGCTGCGCGCCTGGCCGCGGGTGGATGGCGGCCAGCGGCTCAAGCTGCGCATCGTCCATCCGATGGACACCGGCCTGGCCGATGGCATCCCCGCCTTCCACCTGGAAGAGATCAGCCTGCTCGGCCAGGGCACCCCCGCCGGTGCCGCGCTGGCGGTACTGCGGCCCTACGAGCCGGTGGCGGAAAACCCGGTATTCACGCTGGACCTGCCCGCCGGCGTGGTCGCCTCCGGCGTCAGCGGGCGCGACAACAACGGCAACCGGCTCACCGCCGAGCTGCGGCCATGAGGGCGCCCAGCCTCTCCCGGCCGGTTCTCTGCCGGCCACGACTCGCAGCGCTGCTGCTCGCCGCGCTGCTCGCATCCTCCCTGCCGGCGAAGGCGGACACCGTCGTGCCCGGCGCCGCCCACGCCTTCGACTACCGTCTGCAGCCGCGCCGCATCGCCGACGGCGTCTACGTGCTCGTCGGCCGTACGGAAGACTTCGACACCCGCAACGGCGGCAACATCGTCAATACCGGCTTCCTCGTCGGCAGCAGCGGCGTGGTCGTCATCGACAGCGGCCCCTCGCGCCGCTACGGCGAGCAACTGCGCGCCGCCATCGCCGCCGTCACCCCGCTGCCGGTGGTGCTCACGCTGAACACTCACGCCCACCCGGACCACTTCCTCGGCAACCAGGCCTTCCCCGCCGGCACGCTGGCGGCGCTGCCCGCCACCCGCGACGCCATCGCCCGCGAAGGCGAAGACCTCTCCGCCAACCTCTACCGCCTGGCCGGCGACTGGATGCGCGGCACCGAGGCACGTCCGCCCGGCCGCAGCCTCGCCCCCGGCCGGCTGGATGCCGGCGGCCGCGAGCTGGAACTGATCGCGCTGGATGGCCACACCGGCGCCGACCTGCTGGTACTGGACCGCGCCAGCGGCACCCTCTTCGCTGGCGACCTGCTGTTCCATGACCGCGCCCCCACCACGCCGCATGCCGATCTCGACCACTGGCTCGCCGCGCTGGAACGCATCGCCACGCTGGACGGCGTGCGCCAGGTGGTGCCCGGCCACGGCGAAGTCGCCAGCGGCGCCGGACTGCAGACGCCGCTGCGCCAGACCCAGGCCTGGCTGCGCTGGCTGCAACAGCGCCTGGACACATCCGCCGCCCAGGGCCTGGAGACCAACGAGGTGCTGGCCTTGCCCTTGGCCGCCGAATTCGCCACCATCGCCGAAGCAGCCACCGAATACCGGCGCTCGGTGCTGCGCCTCTATCCCCAGACAGAACACAAGGCACTACAACAACATGGCGCCCGCTGACCTCCGCCCCGCGCGCATGCCACGCACGCCCCGCCTCGCCGGCCGCCTGCACCGCCTGCTCGCGGTGCTGCTCGGCCTCGGCCTGTGCGCCAGCGCCGGCTGGTGGGCCACCGAAAGCCGCCACGGCATCGCCGAGGAAATCCACGGCACCACCCGCGTCGCCGAGCAGATGCTGGCTGTGCTGGTGGCCGAAGCCGCCGACGACGGCGATGGCGGCGCCCGCCTGGAAGCCCACCTGCGCACCCTGGGCCGGCTGCGCGCCAACGCCATCACCCTGGAAGCGGCCGACGGCACCCCGCGCTACGTCTCGCCGCCGCCGATCTACAAGGCCGGCCGCCACGCGCCGGCCTGGTTCACCGCGCTGATGGCGCCGCCCACGCCCACCCGCCTCTTCCTCTCCGGCGAGCTGACGCTGCTGCTGCAGCCGGACGCCTCGCGCGCGGTGCTGGACGCCTGGGACGACCTCGTCGCCGCCTCCGGCTGGGTGCTGGCCCTGAGCCTGCTCGCCTGGAGCGCCAGCCGCGCCGCCCTGCGCCGCGCCCTCAGCCCGCTCGCCCGCCTCAACCGCGCCCTGGCCGGCGCCGCCGGCGGCCGCTTCCACGCCCTGCCCGCCAGCGGCGTGGCCGAGCTGGACCGGGTGGTGGCCAGCTACAACCGCCTGGTGGAGAGCCTGCAGCGCAGCCATGCCGACAACCGCCGGCTGGAAGACGACCAGGCGGTCGCCCTGCTGCTGCAGGCGCGGCTGGAAGAAGAGCGCCGCGCCATCTCGCGCGAGCTGCACGACGAACTCGCCCAGGGCATCACCGCGGTGCGCGCCATCGCCGGCGCCATCCGCCAGCGCAGCGACGGCAACCCCGGCGTGCACGGCAGTGCCCAGGCCATCCTGGCGATGACGGAGCGCATGCAGGAAGGCGTGCGCGCCATCCTCCAACGCCTGCGCCCACCCCAGGTCGGCGACGGCTGCCGGCTGGACGAAGCGGTGCGCGACTGGTGCGCCCACTGGGCCACGCTGCACCCCGGCATCCAGGTGGAATGCCACGGCACGCCGCCCGCCGGCGCGGTGGACGAGGCGCTGGGACTGGCGGTGCTGCGCCTGCTGCAGGAAAGCCTCACCAACGTCGCCCGCCACTCCGGCGCCAGCCGGGTGGACGTGATCCTGGCCGGCGACGAGGACGGCCTGCGCCTGGTCGTGGCCGACGACGGCCGCGGCAGCGAGCACACCGAAACCTCGCCCCCTGGCCATTTCGGCCTCACCGGCATGCGCGAGCGCGTCGCCGCGCTGGGCGGCCGCCTGCTGCTGGACACCCCGCCCGAAGGCGGCCTGCGGGTGCACGCCCGCCTGCCGTGGGCGCCCGCCAGCAGCGCCGAGGCCACGCAATGAAGCCGCAGCGCCTGCCGCCGGCCGCCCGTATGGGTGGCACGCAGAGCCCGCCGAGGAGGCCGACATGGACATGACCGCCCTGCCCGCCAGCCTGCGCATCGTGCTGGCCGACGACCACGCCGTGGTCCGCATGGGATTCCGCCTGCTGATCGAAGGCGCCGGCGCCCAGGTGGTGGCCGAGGCCGGCAGCGGCGAGGAAGCGCTTTCCGCCTACGAGATGCACCACCCCGGCCTGCTGCTGATGGACGTCTCCATGCCAGGCATGGGCGGGCTGGCCGCGCTGGAACGGCTGCGCGCCCGCCATCCGCAGGCGCGGGTGCTGATGCTCTCCGCCCATGACGATCTGCAGATCCCGCGCCGCGCGCTGGCCGCCGGCGCCACCGGCTACCTCTCCAAGCGCGCCGACCCGGAAGAGCTGCTGCGCGCGGTGGGCGACACCAGCCGCGGCCGCGCCTACCTGGACCCCGGCCTCGCCGCCCAGCTCGCCCTCGCCCAACTGCAGCCGGCGGGACAGTCCGACCCGGTGTCCGCCCTCACCGCGCGGGAGTTCGACGTCTTCCTGCAGCTGGCGCGCGGCCGCTCGGTGAACGAGATCGCCGCCACGCTGAAGCTGGGGCCGAGCACGGTGGGCAGCCACCTCTACCACATCAAGCAGAAGCTGCAGGCCACCAACGCCGCCGAGCTGGCGCTGATCGCGGTGCGGGCGGGGTTGATCGAAGCCTGATCCTGGACGAGCGGACCAGGGCTTTTTTCGCCCGACAACGGGTGCATGACAGCTGTTCGGGTTGAGCGCGCCGAAGTCCGCGCCGCGCGCGGCCCTTCGACAGGCTCAGGGCAAACGGCATTTCCTGGTTGATTGCCGGGGCAACAGAAGAAGCCGGAAGAAGCCTGCCGTGTCCAGCAGCACAAGCCCTTGCGAGCCCTCAAGGAGCACATACCGTTCGGACTGAGCCTGTTCAGCCCATTCCGGCACACGCCCGGCCCGGCGGCCGGGGCAGGCGCCCCGGCCGCCGTCCGCAATCAGAAGAAGATGATGCCGCCGAAGGAAATCGTGCGCGTCTTCAGATCGCCATTGCCGCTGGAGTTGATCGCGTCCGGCCCCTTGGCGCGCTCCATGTTGTACTCGCCCACCAGGGTGATGTACTTGTTCAGCGAGTGATAGACACCCAGCGTTGTGGAGCGGAAGCGGTTGGTGCCGATGAGGTTGCCGCCGCTGTCGCGGTTCTCGCCGAAGTTGATGCCCACCTTGGTCTTGCCCAGCTTGTAGGTGCCCTGCAGGAACCAGCCGCGGCTCTTGGTTTCGCCATAGGGCGAGTAGAACAGCGCGCCCACGGTGGACAGGCCCAGGCCCTTGCCGGTGAAGCCGTAGGCCACCGCCTCGAAGTCGCCCAGGCCCACCTTGGCGCCCAGCTCGGCGCCGCGGGCGGCGAAGGTATCCACGTTGTTGTAGCCGCTGTCGGTGTCCTGGTGGATCAGGCCGCCCCACACCGAGCCGGGCGTGTTGCCCTTCCAGTCGTAGCTGGCGATGGCCTGGATGCCGGGGGTGGAGGTTTCGCCGCTGCCGATGAAATCGCTGGGCTGGAAGATGCCCACCGCGGCCTGGAAGCCGTCGAAGTTGGGCGAAGTGTAGGTGATCTGCGGCTGGAAGCCGGTGTACATGTAGCCGTGGCCGATCATGCCGAAGGTGGTGTTGAAGGGCGTGGAGGCGTAGGTATTGCCGCCCAGGCCCAGCAGCGTCATGTCGGCGAGGATGACCTTCTGGCCGAACAGGCCGATGTCGCGGCCGAACTTCAGCGTGCCCGCCTCCGCCTTGCCGAACTGGAAATAGAGGTTACGGGTGTCGATCTGGCTGTAGGGCTCGCCGCCACCGCCCAGCGGCAGGCCGACGGTGGAGGAATCGTTGTTGATGCCGGGCGCGAAACCGACGTGGGCCTTGATGTCCAGCCCCTCCACCTGGGTGGTGAACACGAAGTTGATCCAGCCCGGCAGCAGGCCGTTGGTGATGCCGGAGTTGTTCACCTTCCCACGGTCGTCTTCGGTGGTGCGGAAGGAATAGAAGCCGTTGACCGTGCCGTTGATGTCCAGCGTGGCGTCGCCATTGGAGAAGCTCACCGCGTGGGAGCCGGTGGACAGGGTGGACAGGGCCAGCGCGACGGCGGCCGTGAGAGAGCGCTGCTTCATGGATTTGTCTCCGTATCTTTTGTTGTCTGGATGATTCCCTGGGCACACCTGAAGGGCGTACCGGGCGGGGCTCCAGTGCCAAGGCCGTGCCAGCCCCGGACCGCGGCGGCAATACGGATACACGCGCCACGATCCTTACGGCATATATCCACGGAATGCGCACAGACAAAGGGAATACGGCGCCGCAACAAACCCTTTGGCATAAATCGAAAGTAGCAGCGGCCCTGCTCAGAACGGAGACAGCTGTCCCTTGGCGGCACACCCGTAACGGAACAGGCGGATGTCATCTCATGATTTTCATGAGACGAGCGTGGCGATTCGACGGATGCGGCCGCGGCAACGGCACCACTAAAGTTGGAGCCGCAAAGCTGCCCGCCGGGCGGCCGGACAAATCAGGGCGAGGGCCAAGTCCCCGGCGCCCATCCACCACACCTGGAATCTCCGCCATGCGTCGCGTACCCGCCTGCCCCCAGCCCGCCCTGCGC
>NZ_WUEI01000182.1 GCF_012911025.1 Azoarcus sp. TTM-91
GTCCAGCGTCGGCACGTCCGGCGCCAGCTTGTAGCCGAGGCGGCTGCTGTCCGGCAGGCGGTAGCTGCGGAACCAGACGTCGGAACCGTCCAGGCGCTGGAGTTCGTCATGGTCGCCGGAGGGGGCGCCGAACAGGCGCACGTTGTCGCGGGCGCCGCGCCACAGGAAGGTGACCAGCAGCTCGCCCTGGGCCAGCGGCGGCGTCACGCCCGCCCGCTCGACCAGAGGCGTGCCGGCCTGCGCGAGTTCGTGCCAGAAGGCATCGCTGTTGCCGCCGCGGCCGAGTTCGGCCTGCAGGGCGCGCAGGCGCGGGCTGTCCGGTACCGCCGCCGGCAGCAGCTGCCGGGCGCGCGGCACGATCTCGGTGATCTGCAGACGGTAGCCGCCGGCCTGCGGGGCGCGCACTTCCAGCTTGTAGGGCGGGGCGTCGCCGGCGACGAACATGAAGTCCTGGCTGGCGTCCTTGCCTTCGCCCAGCACCCGCAGCCGCTCGCCGGCGGCGTCGGTGAGCAGCAGCCGCATGCCCTTGCCTTCCAGCCGGCCGCGCACATAGTCGCCGGGCGAGAGCCGCAGCGCGTGGGCGCGGCGCTGCTTGCTCTCCAGCCTGTCTTCGATTTCCTGGCCAGCGTGCAGCGGCGCGCCCTCAGCCGGCAGACCGCCGGCGAGCGGGGCAGCATGGGCGCAGAGGCTGAAGGGCAGCAGGCCGAGTCCCAGCAGGAGGCGCAGGGTAGTCAGGAGCATGGACTGGTTTCCGGAGGGAGGGGAAAAAGGGAGAAAAGGAGAGGCTGGCAGTGCGGCCCGGCGCTTGGGGGCGAAGCGGCGCTTGGGGCTGCGGGGCGCCTCCTGGCCCTTGCCGGCGGCTGGCGGTCAGCTGCGGCCGGAGGGTTCAGCCCGCGCGGGGAGCTGGATTGAAGCCGAACACCGCCGCGGCGTCCGCGCGATTCAGGGTCTGCACCGGCAGGTCGCGCCAGCGCAGCAAGGCCTGGCCTTCGAGGGCGGCGAGCAGGGCTTCGTCGCTGGCGGGGCTGCCGTCGGCCCGCCGGCATTCGGCGAGCAGGGCGGCGAGGTCGCGGTCATCGACCAGCGCCGGGCCGGCGCTGGTGGCGAGCAGCATGTTGCCTTCTTCGTCCAGCCAGGCGCCGGTGACGGCGCCGGCCTCGTCGCCGGTATGGGTGTGCAGGCCGCCGTTCGGCTGCAGGCGCAGCACCAGCGGCATGTAGTCGAGCGCGGTGTAGACCTTCTGCGGGCCGTTCTGCACGAACCAGTTGCCGGCTTCGTCGTGACCGTAATGCCGGTCGAGGAAGGCGCGCAGGCCGGCGTGGATCACCGCCTCGCCGCGCAGCCGCCAGGTACCGCGGCGGTCCAGCGACAGCCAGTCGTAGCAGGCGGGAACATTGGGCCAGGGCGGGGAAGCGGGGGTGTCGGTGGGGTTCGACATGGTGGCGGTGGTGTTGGTCTGGGCCGTCGAGCATAGCGCGCGGCGGCCGGGCTGCGAAGGAGCGGCTATCATGACGGCCATGAAGGCGGTGCCGCAGCGGCGCCGCGGGACGATTGCCGGCGCCGTTCGATGTGCCGGCGCAGGTAGCGCTTCGGTTGCCGAATCCAAAGGAGAAAAAGATGGCTTCATCCCATGAGAACGCCAGCATGGCGGTGTTCTGCGACTTCGAGAACGTCGCGCTGGGCGTGCGGGATGCGAAGTACGAGAAGTTCGATATCAAGCGGGTGCTGGAGCGCCTGCTGTTGAAGGGCAACATCGTGGTCAAGAAGGCCTATTGCGACTGGGAGCGCTACAAGGGCTTCAAGGCGGCGATGCATGAGGCCAACTTCGAGCTGATCGAGATCCCCCACGTGCGCCAGTCCGGCAAGAACTCGGCCGACATCCGCCTGGTGGTGGACGCGCTGGACCTCTGCTACACCAAGCAGCATGTGGATACCTTCGTGATCATCAGTGGCGATTCGGACTTCTCGCCGCTGGTGTCCAAGCTGCGGGAGAACGCCCGCATGGTGATCGGCGTGGGGGTGAAGCAATCCACCTCCGACCTGCTGATCGCCAATTGCGACGAATTCATCTTCTACGACGACCTGGTGCGCGACCAGCGCGCGGCCAAGCGGGATACGCCGGAGGCGCGCGACGCGCAGCCGGCGCGGCGTTCGCCGGAAGAAGACAAGCGCCGCAAGGACGAGCTGGAGGCGCGCCGCAGCAAGGCCATCGAGATCGCGGTGGAGACCTTCGAGGCGCTGCTGGCCGAGCGCGGCGATGGCGGCAAGATCTGGGCGTCCATGCTGAAAGAGGCGATCAAGCGCCGCAAGCCGGATTTCAACGAGTCCTACTTCGGCTTCCGCGCCTTCGGCAACCTGCTGGAAGAGGCCCAGTCGCGCGGCCTGCTGGATTTCGGCCGTGACGAGAAGTCCGGCACCTACGTCTATCGCCGCGCCGGCGCCGCGCCCGCGCTGCAGCCGGCACCGATGCCGCATCCGCTGCCGGAGAACAAGGGCGAGGCGGAGCAGGACCCGGTGGCCTGGGACGCCGGCGTGAGCGAAGCGCCGCCGGCGCCCGAGCGCGAACGCGGTGGCCGGCGCAACCGCGGCCGGCATCGCAACGACGGGGGGCGCAAGCCGAAGGACGCCACGGCGGCCGGCGAGGTAGCGGCGGAAACGCAGGCGCCGGTGGTCGTGGTGGTCGAGACGCCGGTTGCGCCAGCGGTACCGGCGGCCGGGGGGGCGGAGAAGGCCGCTGCAGCCAAACCGGCACGCTCCACGTCCCGCCGGCGCAAGTCGGAAAGCGAGGCCAAGGGCGAGGCTGCCGTGGCGAAGGCCGCGCCTGCACCGGTCGCCGAGGCCGTGCCGGCCGAGACCAAGGGGGGACGTGGCCGGCGTGCGCCGGCGAAAGCGGCTGCGGAAGCTCAGGCCAAGGCTGTTCCCACGCCTGCCGAAGCCGCGCCGGCGGCCCCCAAGCCGGAAGGCGAAAAGGCGCAGAAGTCCAAGGCCCGGGCCAAGCCGTCCGCGGAGCCCGCCGAGGCTGAGGCCAAGCCGCGTACCTCCACGCGCAGCCGCCGTCCGCGCAAACAGGAGACGGGCGGCGAGGGCTGATCGCTGCCTGGTGGCCCGGCGCTTCAAGCGCAGGTTCAAGCGCCATGAGCCGGGCCGGCTGCAAGCTGGCAACTGAGTCCGGCTGCCGCCGGGCGGCGTCCTCAAACAGGGTGCGTAAGGTCGACGAACGGTCAGCCCGTTCCCGCTGTTGCCTTCCGGCAAGATTGTTCCGCGCTGCGAGCGACGGTGGGGCGACCGGCATCCCGCGGCTGACACCGAGGCTCGCGGCGCCTGGCCTCCCTTGCCTGCCATCGTGGAAAGGCACCCTGCAGGGGGGCGCGCGGCCCGGCGGCTTCCTGCCGCTTCACCACTGTGGCCGGGCAGCGCCTTACAGAATCACCGTGATCTCTTCCCGGTTCACCATCTGCTGCTCGAACTCCCGGGCGTCGCACTGGAGCGCATCGCGCGGCGACAGGATGCCGACGGCGTGACCTTGCGCATCCACCACCGGAACATGGCGGAAGCGGCCCTCGTACATCAAATGCAGGGCGTGGCTGAAAGGCTTGTCTTCGGAGAGTGACTCCGGCCCGGTGGTCATGACCTCTTGCACTTTCACCCGGCCGGGATCGCGCGCTTCGGCCACCACCCGGCTGACGATGTCGCGTTCGGAGCAGATGCCGAGCAGCGCGTCGTGGCCGTTCACGACCAGTACCGCGCCGGTTTGGTGTTCCTTCATCATCCGCGCGGCCTCGCGCACCGGGGTGTCGCCCGGCAGTGAGGGGCAGGGGCGATGGTTGAGGACTTCGGCGATGGGACGATCGAGCATGATGGTTCTCCTGCACTGGACGAGGCCGCGCGTCGGCGTGATGCCGCCCTGGGGCGGAGGGGAAGCCAATCGGGAAGAAGGCGGACGGAGGCGGCCAGGGTTGTCGGCCAGCGTGCCGCTGTTTCGCAGCGGGCGCGCCCTGTATCCGTTACGACTGCTGCCTGGAAGTCGTGTTCCATCGCTGAAACCGGTGCTTACACAGCCTTTGCCGGCCTGGGAGGGCCAGGCCGGGCGCAGGGGGAGGCCAGCGTTGCCACCGGCGCGGCGGTAGGTGGCAGGACGCCGCCGGCGCCGCGTTTCCCGGCTCGGCCGCTGGCTTTGCGGCCCGGGAGGGCGGTCAGCCCGCCAGCGCTTCCCGTACCCAGGCGTTGGCCTGCTTGGCGTCGAAGCCGGTGCCGAAGCGGGTCTTGAGCGCGCCCATGACCGCGCCCATGGACTTGGGGCTGCGGTCGGCGAGGCCGGCGACGGTCTCGGCGATGAAGGTCTTCACGTCCGCCTCGGTCGCCATCGGCGGCAGGTACTCGGCGAGGATGGCGGCTTCGTCGGCCAATACCGCGCGGCGGGCTTCGTCCTTGATCACCGCCAGTGCTTCCTGATTGTTCTTGAGGAATTTGCGCAGGGTGGCCTGCACCTCGTCGTCGGTGCTCTCGCGGTTGCCGGCGTTCTTGCCCACCATTTCGGCTTCGGCGATCAGGGTGCTCAGCAGCGTGGCGCGCACGGCTGCCGCGTTCTTGCGCGCGACCAGCGCGTCTTTCTTCAGTTGGGCCAGCAGGCTCATGAGGGACTCCGGTGAAAAGACCGCCGCCGGCCGGACCCGGCCACGCGGCTTAGCCCGCAAGTCTAGCGCAGCGGCAGGCGGCGGCGCGCCGTGGTTCGCCATTCCGTGGCAGGCCAGCGGCTTTGCCCGTGCGGCAAAGCGGATTACGCTGCCACGTTCCGTCTGACAGGAGATGCGAGAGATGCCGATGTTGCGGGAGTTGCTGGGCTGCCAACTGTCCCTCGTCCAGGCGCCGATGGCCGGCGTGCAAGGCAGCCGGCTGGCGCTGGCGGTGTGCGCGGCGGGCGGGGTGGGGTCGCTGCCGGCGGCGATGCTGACGCCGGAGGCGCTGGCTGCCGAACTGGGCGTCTTGCGCGATCAGGCCGCCGGCCCCTGGAATGTGAATTTCTTCTGCCATCAGCCGCCGGCCGCGGATGTGGCGCGGGAAGTCGCCTGGCAGGCGAGGCTGGCGTCGTATTACGCCGAGTTCGGGCTGGAGCAGGCGGCGCCGGCGGGCGCCGGACGGCAGCCTTTCTCGGATGAGATCGCCGAGGTGCTGGAAGCCTTCCGCCCGCCGGTCGTCAGCTTTCACTTCGGCCTGCCGGCGCCGGCGCTGCTGGCGCGGGTGAAGGGCTGGGGCAGCAAGGTGCTGTCGTCCGCCACCACGGTGGCAGAGGCGCGCTGGCTGGCCGAGCGCGGCGCGGATGCGGTGATCGCGCAGGGCCTGGAAGCGGGCGGCCACCGTGGCCATTTCCTGGATCACGACCTCAGCCTGCAGCGCGGCCTGTTCAGCCTGCTGCCGCGCATTGCTGATGCGGTGCAACTGCCGGTGATCGCTGCCGGCGGCATCGCCGACGAGCGCGGGGTGCGGGCGGCGATGGCGCTGGGTGCGGCCGGCGTGCAGGTGGGCAGCGCTTTCCTGCTGTGCCCGGAGGCGGACACCAGCGCCATCCACCGTGCCGCGCTGAAGAGCCCGGCGGCCGCGCATACGGTGCTCACCAATGTGTTCACCGGCCGCCCGGCGCGGGCCATCGTCAACCGGCTGGTGAGCGAACAAGGCCCGCTGGGCGAGGCGCCCGCCTTTCCGCTGGCCACCGCCTTTGCCGCACCCCTGCGCGCCGCGGCGGAAGCGGCCGGCCGCGGCGATTTCTCGCCGATGTGGGCGGGACAGAATGTGACG
>NZ_WUEI01000183.1 GCF_012911025.1 Azoarcus sp. TTM-91
CGGAGGGCGGTGCGGCGGTCATCGACAGCCAGCGCCGGGTGCTCGCCTTCCATGCCCGCGCCGGTCTGGCGGCGCCGGCGCCGGCGCCGCTGCAACCGCTGGGCGAGGCCCTCACTCCGCTGCTGCAGCCGTTGAGCGCCGGCGGCGTGGCGGATGGAGGAGGGGGAGGCAAGGGCAGCCGCCTCGTCGACCTCCAGGGCGAGCGCTACGCCTATGCGCTGCGCGAGGTAGCGCTCACCCCCGGCAAGTCCTTCCTGGTGGCGGCTTTCGCTCCGATCAGCGCCTTCTCCGGCCCGATCGTGCGCACCCGCGACGACATCATGCTGATTTCGGCGCTGGTGCTCGCGCTGGCGCTGCCGGCCTCGTTCTTCGCCTCGCGCCAGGCCTCTCGCGCGCTGGGCCTGCTGGCGGCGGACTCGGAGCGGGTGAAGCGGCTGGACTTCTCCGGCCGCGTCACCGTGCGCTCCATGTTCTACGAGATCGACACCCTGGGCGAAGCGCATCAGACGATGAAGGTCTCGCTGCTGCAGCGCACCCGCGCGCTCAACGAGGCGCTCGCCAAGCTGCAGGGCCTGGTGGAAAACGGCCTGCTGCTGTCCTCCGAGCGCGACCGTGAAACCTTGCTGCGCCATGTGCTGGAAGGCGGCAGGCAGCTGTGCAACGCTCGTGTTGCGCGGCTCTACCTCGCCAATGGGCAGGATGGGCTGCGCCTGGCCCTGGACAGCCACGGCGCGGCCGCCGGCGACGGCGTGGAGGAGGGCGCGCGGATCGCGCTGCGCGACGCGAGCGGCGCGCCCCGGCTGCGCGATCCGCTGGTGCTGGCGGCGCTGGAGCGCTGCACGGTGACGGTGGCCGATGTCACCGCCGATCCCCGCTTCGATGCGGATGTGCCGGCCGGCGCCGGCGCTTCCCTGCTCACCGTGCCCATGACCGCCTCCAGTGGTGAAGTCATCGGCGTGCTGCAGTTCATCGACGCGGTGGACCCGGACAGCGGCGCCACCGTCCCCTTCGGTCCGGAAACGGTGCAGTACATCGAGGCCCTGGCCTCGCAGTCGGCTGTGGCGCTGGACAACCAGCAGCTGCTGAACGCGCAGCAGGTGTTGATGGACTCGCTGATCCAGATCATCGCCAGCGCCATCGACGCCAAGAGCGCCTACACCGGCGGCCACTGCGCCCGCGTGCCGGAACTGGCGATGATGCTGGCCGAGGAAGCCTGCAAGGCCGACCACGGCCCGCTCGCGGACTTCCGCTTCGAGACCGAGGACGAATGGCGGGAATTCCGCGTTGGCGCCTGGCTGCACGACTGCGGCAAGGTGACCACGCCGGAGTTCGTGATGGACAAGGCCACCAAGCTGGAGACCATCTACAACCGCATCCACGAGATCCGCACCCGCTTCGAAGTGCTGCTGCGGGATGCCGAGATCGAGCGCCTGCATGCCGAGCGCAACGGCATGGAGCCGGCGCAGGCCGCCGCCACCTTCGCCGGCCGCATACAGCAACTGCAGGCGGATTTCGCTTTCGTCGCCGCCTGCAACATCGGCGGCGAGTCCATCGCCGACGAAGACGTGCAGCGCCTGCGCCGCATTGGCGGCCAGACCTGGCTGCGCCATTTCGACGATCGCCTCGGCCTGTCCCACGGTGAACTGCGCCGGCTGGCGGATCTGCCGGCGGCCGAGCTGCCGGCGGTGGAGCGCCTGCTCGCCGACAAGCCGGAACATGTGGTGCCGCGCACCGGGGGCGAACCGCTGGATCCCCGCTTCGGCTTCCGCATCGCCGTGCCTGAGCATCTGTACGACTTCGGCGAACTGCACAACCTCGCCGTCAGCCGCGGCACGCTGACCGAGGAAGAGCGTTTCAAGATCAACGAGCACATCATCCAGACTGTCGTGATGCTGGACCGGCTGCCGCTGCCTGCGCACCTGAAGCGGGTGCCGGAGTACGCCGCCACCCACCACGAGACCCTGGTCGGCACCGGCTACCCGCGCCGGCTGGAGGCCGGCCAGCTGTCGGTGCCGGCGCGCATCATGGCCGTCGCCGACATCTTCGAGGCCCTCACCGCGCCCGACCGGCCCTACAAGAAAGCCAAGACGCTGTCGGAGGCCATCCACATCCTGGATGGCTTCAAGCGCCGGCAGCACATCGACGCCGACGTCTTCGACCTCTTCCTGCGCTCCGGCGTCTATCTCCGCTACGCCGAGCGCTTCCTCGCGCCGGAGCAGATCGACGAGGTGGATCTGGCGGCCTACCTCGGCTGAACTGCCGCCATGCCGCCATGCCGCACGGCCGTGGCATGCCCCGACATGGGTCGGCTGCGGCCCGCCGTGGCACCAGTCATGTGCGCTGCCGGCCGGCGGGGTTAGAATCTCCGGTTCGACCCGCAGCTTCCCGGAGCACCCCATGCCTCAATACCGTTCCCGTACCTCGACCGCCGGCCGCAACATGGCGGGCGCCCGTGCGCTGTGGCGCGCCACCGGGATGAAGGACGGCGACTTCGAAAAGCCCATCATCGCCATCGCCAACAGCTTCACCCAGTTCGTGCCCGGCCACGTCCACCTCAAGGACCTGGGCCAGCTGGTAGCGCGCGAGATCGAAGCCGCCGGCGGCGTCGCCAAGGAGTTCAACACCATCGCGGTGGATGACGGCATCGCCATGGGCCACGGCGGCATGCTGTATTCCCTGCCCTCGCGCGATCTCATCGCCGACAGCGTGGAATACATGGTGAACGCCCACTGCGCCGACGCGCTGGTGTGCATCTCCAACTGCGACAAGATCACCCCGGGCATGCTGATGGCCGCCATGCGCCTCAACATCCCCACCGTGTTCGTCTCCGGCGGTCCGATGGAAGCCGGCAAGGTCAAGTGGGAGGCCAAGGTCATCTCGCTGGACCTGGTGGACGCCATGGTCAAGGCCGCCGACAAGAACTGCTCGGACGAGGAAGTGGACGCCATCGAGCGCTCCGCCTGCCCCACCTGCGGCTCCTGTTCCGGCATGTTCACCGCCAACTCCATGAACTGCCTCACCGAAGCGCTGGGCCTGTCGCTGCCGGGCAACGGCACCATCGTCGCCACCCACGCCGACCGCGAGAAGCTGTTCCGCGAGGCCGGCCGCCGGGTGGTCGACATCGCCCGCCGCTACTACGAGCAGGACGATGCCTCGGTGCTGCCGCGTTCCATCGCCACCTTCGAAGCCTTCGAGAACGCCATCAGCCTGGACGTCGCCATGGGCGGCTCCACCAACACCGTGCTGCACCTGCTGGCCGCCGCCCAGGAAGCCGGGGTGGACTTCAAGATGGAAGACATCGACCGCATCTCCCGCCAGGTGCCCTGCCTGTGCAAGGTGGCGCCGGCGGTGGCGGATGTGCACATCGAGGATGTGCACCGCGCCGGCGGCATCATGAGCATCCTCGGCGAGCTGGACCGCGCCGGCCTGTTGCACCGCGACGTGCCCACGGTGCACAGCAAGACCCTGGGCGAAGCCCTGTCGCGCTGGGACATCATGCAGGCCCATGACAAGGCGGTGTTCGACCTCTTCCTCGCCGCGCCCGGCGGCGTCCCCACCCAGGTCGCCTTCAGCCAGAACAAGCGCTGGAAGGAACTGGACATGGACCGCGCCAAGGGCGTGATCCGCAACAAGGCCAACGCCTTCAGCCAGGATGGCGGCCTCGCCGTGCTCTACGGCAACATCGCCGAGAAGGGCTGCATCGTGAAGACCGCCGGCGTGGATGAGTCCATCTGGAAGTTCACCGGCAAGGCCCGCGTCTACGAAAGCCAGGACGATGCGGTGGAAGGCATCCTCGGCGAGGAAGTGCAGGCCGGCGACGTGGTCGTCATCCGCTACGAAGGCCCCAAGGGCGGCCCCGGCATGCAGGAGATGCTCTACCCCACGTCCTACCTGAAGAGCCGCGGCCTGGGCAAGCAGTGCGCGCTGCTCACCGACGGCCGCTTCTCCGGCGGCACCTCCGGCCTGTCCATCGGCCACGCCTCGCCGGAGGCGGCCATGGGTGGCGCCATCGCGCTGATCGAGAATGGCGACGCCATCGAGATCGACATCCCCAACCGCAGCATCCGCCTGGCCATCTCCGACGAGGAACTGGCCAGCCGCCGCGCGGCGATGGAGGCCCGCGGCGCCAAGGCCTGGCGGCCTGCCTCGCGGGAGCGCGTGGTGTCCGCCGCGCTGCAGGCCTATGCGGCGCTGACCACCTCCGCCGACACCGGCGCGGTGCGCGACCTCAGCCAGCTCAAGCGCTGAGCACGCCCGGCGCGTCAGCGCCGGAAAACGAAACGGGGCGTGTCTCCCAGGCGGGAGGCGCGCCCCGTTTGCGTTGGTGCCGATGAGAGGGCTTCTTTGGCCCGGCGTGGTTCAGATCGGCTTCGTATGCAGCGCGGTGGCAGCCCGACACCCTTTCCCTTCACCGGCGCTGTGAGCGCTTGTCCGTCCCTTGCGAGCGGACAAGGCCAAGCCCGCCAGCCATCCGGACACCCCACCCTCAACCCTGCGCCAGCAACTCGCTGGCGGCGCGGCGGATCAGGCCGCTCTCGTCGATGCGGTGCGCCGTGCCGTTGCGCAGGCCGGCGGTGACCGCCTCCAGGTCAGCGGCCACCGTGCGCTGGCGGCCCTGGTCCACCAGCAGCAGCACCTGGCGCGCCGGGCCTATCCAGGTGGCGCGGCCCAGCAGCGGGCTGCCGTCCGGCAGTTGCAGCGCCAGCAGTTCGCCGCGGCGCAGCCAGTCGTTGGCGCCGCGGATGTCGGTGCGCGGCGGCGCGGAGGGCGGGAAGTGCAGATAGCTCAGCGCCGGTGTCTCGCTGACCCGGGTCAGGATGGGGGCGCCGGCGGCGGCCTGCGGCGGCAACTCGGGCAAGGGCTTGCCGCCCAGGCGGGCGGCGTGCATCGCCATGCAGTCTTCCAGCGCGCGGTCGCGGGCGGCCTCGTCCAGCCCGAGCAGGGCGAGGCCCTTGTGTACCGCCTTGATCAGCTCCGGCAGATTGGCCTGCAGCCGCTGGCGTGCCTGCGGGCTGTCCAGCGGTCGGCCGCTCTGCCCCAGGCGGTTGGCGACATCCAGCAGCTCCCGCCACAGCGGATGTTTGTCGCCGTGGTTGTAGAGCACGCGGGCGACCAGTTGTGTCCATTCGCCGGCGAGGAAGCGGCGCACCGCTGGCGGAGTGTGGTCGTCACACAGGCGGGCGAGCGCGCGGGCGGCAGTGGACAAGGCATGGGCGCGGCGGTCCAGGCGCTGGCCGGCGGGCGTGGCGGCGTCGGTGAGCTGCTGTTCGATGGCGGCACGGCTGGCGAGTATCGGTTCCAGCCGGGCGTCTGCACGGGCGAAGTCCTCCGCGGTGGGGGCCGGCTGGGCGCAGAGGGCGGCCAGCGCCGCATCCAGGGTCTGCTCCGCCTCGGCCGGCAGCGTCTCGCCCGCGCCTGCACCGATGCGGACCAGGTTGTCCAGCAGCTGGCGGGCAGGGTGCGCCGGGTCGCCGATGGCGGCGCTGTCGTCCACCACCAGGCGCAGCAGCGGGATCTGCAACTGGCCAAGCCGCCGGGCGAGTGCCGGCGGCAAGCGGCCCGCTTCGCCGAGGTATTCGAGCAGGCGCTCCACCGTCTCCACCGCGGCGGCTGTCTCCGGCGGCAGCAACGGTGCGAGCTCGCTGGCGTAGAGGCGGTCGCCGGCGCTGTCATGGGCGGAAAGCCAGTTGCGCACCTGGCCGAGGATGGCGGCCGACAGCGCCGGGTCCAGCGCCTTGGGGGCGTCGGCGGGGCGCCGCCGGGCGAGGTGGGCGCCGAGTGCGGACAC
>NZ_WUEI01000184.1 GCF_012911025.1 Azoarcus sp. TTM-91
GCCCCAGACCGTCCCCGCCAGATTGGTCACCGGCACCCCGACGGCATTGCCGTACTCGGTCCAGGAGCCATCGTAGTTGCGCACCTCGTAGCCCAGCAGCTTGGTCAGCGCGAACCAGGTGTGGCTGGAGCGCTCGCCGATGCGGCAGTAGGTGATGATGGGCTTGCTGCCGTCTATGCCCTTGGCCGCGTAGACCTTGCGCAGCTCTTCCACCGGCTTGAAGGTGCCGTCGGCCGCCACCGCCTCGCCCCAGGGCACGTTCACCGCGCCGGGCACGTGGCCGGCGCGGATCGCCAGTTCCTGCACGCCGGCCGGGGCGAAGATCTTGCCCTGGTATTCGTCGGCGGAGCGGATGTCCACCAGCGCCGCATCGCTGCGCTTCTCGGCGGCGGCCAGCACGTCCGGCAGGCGGGCGCGCAGCTTATCGTTCACCTCCACCACCCGCACATTGCCCGGCGCCGGCGCCTTGGCCACCGCCGCCAGCGGGCGGTTCTCCGCTTCCCACTTCTTGCGGCCGCCATCCAGCAGCTTCACGTTCTTGATGCCATACACATCGAACACCCACGCGCCCCAGGCAGCGAACCAGTTGTTGGTATCGCCGTAGAGGATCACGGTGGAGTCGGTGGACACACCGGCGGTGCGCAGCAGCTTCTCGAAGTTTTCCTTGCCGACGATATCGCGGCGCACCGGATCGACCAGATCGGTATGCCAGCTGAAATTCACCGCGCCCGGCACATGGCCGCGCTCGTACACGCCGGGGTTCACGCTGACCTCGATGATCCTGAGCTTGGGATCGTTCAGGTTCTTCTCCAGCCATTCGGTGGAGACCAGCACATCCGCCGGCGCCGCCAGGGCAGCCTGCAGACCGGCCAGCACCAGCACACCCGCGACCAGCAATTTCCTCACGCTTCTCATCTCCCGGACTCCACTCGATATTTTCGGAAGCCGCACTTTGCCCAAGGCGGACAGCCAAGCGGAACCAAGGAAATCAGATATCGAAATCACATGTGCTGAAGCTGGACTGAATGTGTACTGAATGCGCAAGCGGCTGATTTGCTTAGCAGGATTTGCCCGAAGGCGGCGCGGGCTTTCTGTCTAGGACGGCGCGCCGGAGTGGGCGCGGAGAGCGCTTGCCCCCGCACACGGCCGGACTCTGCCTGCGTGGCCGGACATGCATCAGCGGCCACGTATCCAGCATGAACACCCGCAGCGTTTCCCCCCAATCCAGAACAAAGCCAGCCCCTGAGACGATGAAGACGACCAATCCCCTGCGCCGCCGCGCCACCCGCCTGCTGCTGTCCGCCCTCGCCCTGCTGCCCGTGCTTTCCGCCGCACCAGCCTTCGCCGCCGGGCAGGTGGTACTGCAGGTGGGCGACCAGAACTACTACAACATCCGCGCCTCGGTGGAGGCCGCCAATGCGCTCGAGGGCGCCAGCTACCGCGTCGAGTGGAAGCACTTCCAGGCCGCCGCGCCCATCGCCGAGGCGCTGGACTCCGCCGCGCTGGACCTCGGTTTCCTCGGCGATTCCGGCCTGCTCTTCCTCGCCGCCAAGGGCGCGCCGGTGAAGGTAGTGGGCGTGTCGCGCCAGAACCAGGACGGCGTCGCCCTGCTGGTGGCCAAGGATGCACCCTACAAGACCCTGGCCGACCTCAAGGGCCGCAAGGTGGCGATCTGGCCGGGCGCATGGAGCCAGCAGCTGGTCCACCGCGCGCTGGAAAAACAGGGCCTGCCACAGGACTACGTGGAGTTGGTGAAGGTGATGCCGATAGACGCCAGCGCCGCGCTGCAGGGCGGCAAGATCGACGCCTTCCCGGTGTGGGAGCCCTACATCTCCCAACTGGTCGTCAGCGGCCAGGCGCGCCCGCTGCTCACCGCCAAGGGGCTGATGCCGGCCATCAGCACCATCGCCGCCAACGCCGATTCGGCCAAGGCCAAGCGCGAGGCCATCGCCGACTTCCTGCTGCGGGTGAAACGCGCGCGGGAGTGGGTGAACACCCACCAGGAAGACTACGCCGCGCGCTGGGCCCGCACCGCCAAGCTGGAACCGGAAACGGTGCAGCACTGGTTCGCCACCGCGCGCATGGTGATCGAGCCGGTGAACGACGCCGCGATGGCCGACCTGCGCGACACCGCCGACTTCCTGCGCAAGTCCGGCGCCATCGCGACCCCGCTGGATATCGACAAGGTGGTGGACCGCAGCTTCGGGGCCGCGCTGGCGCCTTGAGCCTGGTGGTTCTATAGCCGGGTTCCGGATCGCGGGCCGCGGAGCGCTGCAAGGCAGCGTCCAGTCCGGACCGGCAAAGCGGCCTGCCCCGCTTCCTTGACGGGGCAGGGATGGCACCGGCTCCTGCTCGCCCACCGGAACGCGCAGCGGCAAGCCACAGGGCCGGTGCTTCAAGAGCGGGCAGCATTCCGCAAGGCGGCCCCACAGCCGCCCCTGCGGGCGGCGACGCTGCGGTCCCGCGCCCCATCCCTTCACGCCGATGCCCTCGCCTTTCTTGACGGCTGATATCAATTTGATATCGTTCACACCACACTTCAAGGAAAGGCCATGAAAGAAACCGACGCTCGCTCCCTGTCCGGCATTCCCGTTCTGCTGGTGCTCATCGTGCTGTTGCTGACGGGCCTCTGGCTCATCGCGCAAGCGGCGGCCGGCCACCGCGGGGTGCTGGTCCTGCCCGCGCTGGGCTTGGTTCCCCTCAGCATTTTCGGCCTTACCGGCCTGTACAAGGTCGAACCCAACCAGGCTGCGGTGCTCAGCCTGTTCGGGCGCTATGTGGGCAGCGTGCGGAATGAGGGCCTGAACTGGAGCAATCCATTGTTCGCCAAGAAGAAGGTGAGCCTGCGGGTACGCAACTTCGAAAGCGGCAAGCTCAAGGTGAACGACCTCGACGGCAACCCGATCGAGATCGCCGCCGTCATCGTCTGGCAGGTCGCCGACTCGGCGGAGGCGGTGTACAACGTGGACAACTACGAGAGCTTCGTGCAGATCCAGTCGGAGTCCGCGCTGCGGGCGATGGCCTCCGCCCACCCCTACGACCAGCATGAAGACGGCAAGGTCTCGCTGCGCAGCCATCCGCAGGAAGTTTCGCAGAACCTGCAGGAGCAGATCGCCGAGCGCCTGGGCCGCGCCGGCGTGGAGGTGATCGAGGCCCGTATCAGCCACCTCGCCTATGCGCCGGAGATCGCCCAGGCCATGCTGCAGCGTCAGCAGGCGGCGGCGGTGGTGGCCGCGCGCAGCCACATCGTCGCCGGTGCCGTCGGCATGGTGGAAATGGCCCTGGCCGAGCTGCAGAAGAGCGGCACGGTGGTGCTGGACGAGGAGCGCAAGGCCCACATGGTGAGCAATCTGCTGGTAGTGCTGTGCGGCGACCGCGGCACCCAGCCGGTGGTGAACGCCGGCAGCCTGTACTGATATGCGGACCGACCGCGCCGGCCGGCGCGGCCGACCGCCCTGTTGCCCGCCCCGTCGACTGCCGGAAACACGCCGATGAGCGAGAAGAAGGCCTATCCCCTGCGCATCAACGCCCGCATCCTGGAAGCGATGCAGCAATGGTCGGACGACGAACTGCGCTCGCTCAACGCCCAGATCGAATACGTGCTGCGCGACGCCCTGCGCAAGGCCGGCCGCCTGCCGCGGCCGGAAGAGAACAAGGAGGAGAAGGAATGAGCCGGCGAACGAGCGTGGAGGTGAAGCCGGACCAAAGCAGCATGGCGACGGTGGCGGCCAAGGTAGGCCACCGCGCGAAAGCCCTCGGCCTGTCCTTCACCGCGGTAGCTGACGCGCGCGCGCCAGCACGTACCACGGCCGTCGCAACCCGCTTCCGCAACCACCGCCCCGCCCTGCGCAGATTGCTCGCCGGCGCCCTCCTGCTCGCCGTTCTGCCTGCCATGGCCGCTTCCTCTACCGACACACAGCCACCTCCCGCAAGCTCCGCCGCCACACCCGACGCCGCGCACGCCACCACCCTCGCCCAGCGCCTGCTGGACCACCTGGACGCCGGCGACTACGCCGCCGCCGAGGCGATGTTCACCCCGCGCCTCGCCGCCAGCGTGCCGGCCGCCATGCTTAAGAACATCTGGGAAGGCCTGCCCCGGCAGCTGGGCGCGGCCCAGGGGCGCGGCGCCACCAGCGTCGAGGCCGGCGGCCGCGGCCAGCGGGTGGAGATTCCGCTGCGATATGCCGGCGGTGAGCTGCTCGCCCGCATCGGCGTGGACGGCGGGCAACGCATCGGCATGTTCCTGCTGCAGCCCCTCACCTCGCCTTCGCCCTTGCCGCCAGCCGCGGACGCGCCCTATACCGAACGCGACTTCACCCTGGCCACCCAACGCGGCGAGCTACCCGGCACGCTGGCGCTGCCGCGCGGCGACGGCCCCTTCCCGGCGGTGGTGCTGGTGCATGGCTCCGGCCCGCACGACCGCGACGAAACCCTGGGCCCCAACCGCCCCTTCCTCGACATCGCCCGCGGCCTCGCCGCCCACGGCATCGCGGTGCTGCGCTACGACAAGCGCACCCGGGCGCGGCCGCAGGATGCCGCCCAGCCCGGCTTCGGCATAGACGACGAAACCACCAGCGACGCGGTGGCCGCCGTCACAGCGCTGCGTGCCACGCCCGGCATCGCTCCCGGGCGCGTGTTCGTGCTCGGCCACAGCCTGGGCGGCATGCTGGCGCCACGCATCGGCCTGCGCAGCGAAAGCGCCGGCCTCATCCTGCTGGCCGCGCCCTCTCGGCCGCTGCTGGACGTGCTGCTGAACCAGTGGCAGAACCTCGCCGCCAACGCCCAGGGCCCGGTCCGGCAGCAGGCGGAAGCCGCCATCGCCGCGCTGCAAAGCGGCATCACCCGCCTGCGCGCCGGCGCCCCCCTGCCGGACGCCGACAGCCCGCTGGGCATGCCGGCCGACTACTGGCGCAGCGTGGATGCGGTTCACATGGTCGACGATGCCCGCCAGGTCCTGGCCGGTGGCCGCCCGCTATTGCTGTTGCAGGGCGGCCGCGACTTCCAGGTGATGGACGCCGACTGGCAAGGCTGGCAGCAGAGCCTCGCCGGCCAGCGCGGCGCCAGCTTCCGCCACTACCCGGCGCTGGACCACCTCGGCATCGCCGGCACCGGCCCGGGCACGCCGGCGGACTACGAGCGGCCCGGCCATGTGGATGCAACGCTGATAGACGACGTCGCCGGCTGGATCCAACAGCAACGTTGAGAAAAGTACCGCCGCGCCCCGGCCGAGGAATCGGCCGCTGCACAGGCCCGGGTGCTTCAATCGCGGGCTCTCCACACGACCGGAGCCGCCACCCCTTTCGCCCCGGGCCCCGCGGCACCGTCCAGCCCCAAGCCGGTATTACTCCCCGCGATATCCAATCCAGGATTTCTTGGTTGGCCGCCCGCAGGCGGCGCGCCACCATGGCGACGTCCCGGCCCCCGTGAGCAACGCCATGTGCCAGCTCCTCGGCATGAATTGCAACAAACCCGCCAGCCTGCACTTCTCGCTGGAAGGCTTCGTGCGCCGCGGCGGCGAGACCGACGAGCACGCCGACGGCTGGGGCCTGGGTTATTTCTGCGACGGCGGTGCGCGGGTGTTCCGCGACCACCGCCCTTCCGCCCACTCCCCCGC
>NZ_WUEI01000185.1 GCF_012911025.1 Azoarcus sp. TTM-91
AGGGTTGACGTTATGTGAGCGGTGTCTATAATGCGCACCTCTTCAGCGCTGCAGCGAAATGCGGCGGGGCTGAAGGGCTTGGGAAGCAAGGCGTTCTGCGGTTTTTAAGTGAAAAATAAAAAACGCAGGGGGTTGACGAGATAAGGAAGTTTGATCATAATCTCGCTTCTCTGCTGCAGCGAATGCAGCGGTTCTTTAAAAAGTTGGACAACCGATAAGTGTGGGTGCTTGGTTGTTGCGGCGAGATCGCTTCGGCGATTTGTTTCGCAAAGATTGAGTGCTCATATGTCAGTGATGACTTTGAGTACCGTAGGATTAAACTTAAGAGTTTGATCCTGGCTCAGATTGAACGCTGGCGGCATGCTTTACACATGCAAGTCGAACGGCAGCGGGGGCTTCGGCCCGCCGGCGAGTGGCGAACGGGTGAGTAATGCATCGGAACGTGCCCAGTCGTGGGGGATAACTACGCGAAAGCGTAGCTAATACCGCATACGTCCTGAGGGAGAAAGCGGGGGATCTTCGGACCTCGCGCGATTGGAGCGGCCGATGTCGGATTAGCTAGTTGGTGAGGTAAAGGCTCACCAAGGCGACGATCCGTAGCTGGTCTGAGAGGATGATCAGCCACACTGGGACTGAGACACGGCCCAGACTCCTACGGGAGGCAGCAGTGGGGAATTTTGGACAATGGGGGAAACCCTGATCCAGCCATGCCGCGTGAGTGAAGAAGGCCTTCGGGTTGTAAAGCTCTTTCGGACGGAAAGAAATCGCTTCGACTAATACTCGGAGTGGATGACGGTACCGTAAGAAGAAGCACCGGCTAACTACGTGCCAGCAGCCGCGGTAATACGTAGGGTGCGAGCGTTAATCGGAATTACTGGGCGTAAAGCGTGCGCAGGCGGTTTGCTAAGACAGGTGTGAAATCCCCGGGCTTAACCTGGGAACTGCGCTTGTGACTGGCAGGCTAGAGTACGGCAGAGGGGGGTGGAATTCCACGTGTAGCAGTGAAATGCGTAGAGATGTGGAGGAACACCGATGGCGAAGGCAGCCCCCTGGGCCTGTACTGACGCTCATGCACGAAAGCGTGGGGAGCAAACAGGATTAGATACCCTGGTAGTCCACGCCCTAAACGATGTCGACTAGTTGTTCGTAGAGGTAACTCTGTGAGTAACGCAGCTAACGCGTGAAGTCGACCGCCTGGGGAGTACGGCCGCAAGGTTAAAACTCAAAGGAATTGACGGGGACCCGCACAAGCGGTGGATGATGTGGATTAATTCGATGCAACGCGAAAAACCTTACCTACCCTTGACATGCCTGGAACCTTGGTGAGAGCCGAGGGTGCCTTCGGGAACCAGGACACAGGTGCTGCATGGCTGTCGTCAGCTCGTGTCGTGAGATGTTGGGTTAAGTCCCGCAACGAGCGCAACCCTTGCCATTAATTGCCATCATTTAGTTGGGCACTTTAATGGGACTGCCGGTGACAAACCGGAGGAAGGTGGGGATGACGTCAAGTCCTCATGGCCCTTATGGGTAGGGCTTCACACGTCATACAATGGTCGGTACAGAGGGTTGCCAAGCCGCGAGGTGGAGCTAATCCCTTAAAGCCGATCGTAGTCCGGATTGCAGTCTGCAACTCGACTGCATGAAGTCGGAATCGCTAGTAATCGCAGATCAGCATGCTGCGGTGAATACGTTCCCGGGTCTTGTACACACCGCCCGTCACACCATGGGAGTGGGTTTCACCAGAAGTAGGTAGCTTAACCTTCGGGAGGGCGCTTACCACGGTGAGATTCATGACTGGGGTGAAGTCGTAACAAGGTAGCCGTATCGGAAGGTGCGGCTGGATCACCTCCTTTCAAGAGAAAAGCCGCAGCGGCCAAGTATCCACAACTTATCGGTTGTCCAAGCGAAGAGCCTCGAAGTCAGAGGGTCTGTAGCTCAGCTGGTTAGAGCACCGTCTTGATAAGGCGGGGGTCGTTGGTTCGAACCCAACCAGACCCACCACGGTTTCAAAGGTGCTCGATCAGAATGGGGCTGTAGCTCAGCTGGGAGAGCATCGGCTTTGCAAGCCGAGGGTCGTCGGTTCGATCCCGACCAGCTCCACCACTGAAGGCTTGTACCAAATACCGAGATGTACGGCATCAGCGCAATCAAAAGCGTGTTGATTCCCTACATCTTGATGATCCGAAAAGGGTCGCAAGAGGTTCGCTCTTTAACAAATTGGAAGAAGTTAGTGCAATGCGTCGCAAGATGCGTTGCACGGGTTGTGTGATTGCATTGGGCTACCCGTTAGCGAACCAGCAACGTGGTAGCCCGCACAAGCGAGTTCGCCTATGACAGGGTCTTCGAAAGAGGATCTAAGGTTATAGGATCAAGCGACTAAGTGCATGTGGTGGATGCCTTGGCGATCACAGGCGATGAAGGACGTGCAAGCCTGCGAAAAGCACGGGGGAGCTGGCAATGGAGCTTTGATCCCGTGATGTCCGAATGGGGAAACCCGGCCCGCAAGGGTCATCCCAGACTGAATCCATAGGTCTGTGGAAGCGAACGCGGTGAACTGAAACATCTAAGTAGCCGCAGGAAAAGAAATCAACCGAGATTCCGTAAGTAGTGGCGAGCGAACGCGGAAGAGCCTGCACGACTAAACCATCAATTTAGCAGAACGGTCTGGAAAGTCCGGCAATAAAGGGTGATAGCCCCGTATGCGAAAAATTGGTGGCGGGTCTGAGCGTGCGACAAGTAGGGCGGGACACGTGTAATCCTGTCTGAAGATGGGGGGACCATCCTCCAAGGCTAAATACTCGTGATCGACCGATAGTGAACCAGTACCGTGAGGGAAAGGCGAAAAGAACCCCGGGAGGGGAGTGAAATAGATCCTGAAACCGCATGCATACAAACAGTGGGAGCCTCGTAAGGGGTGACTGCGTACCTTTTGTATAATGGGTCAGCGACTTACGTTCAGTAGCAAGCTTAACCGAGTAGGGGAGGCGTAGCGAAAGCGAGTCTGATAAGGGCGATTGAGTTGCTGGGCGTAGACCCGAAACCGGATGATCTATCCATGGCCAGGATGAAGGTGCGGTAACACGCACTGGAGGTCCGAACCCACTAGTGTTGAAAAACTAGGGGATGAGCTGTGGATAGGGGTGAAAGGCTAAACAAATCCGGAAATAGCTGGTTCTCCCCGAAAACTATTTAGGTAGTGCGTCGTACGGACACTTGCGGGGGTAGAGCACTGTAATCGTTGGGGGGGTCACTGCGATCTACCCCGCGATAGCAAACTCCGAATACCGCAAAGTGATATACGGCAGACAGACAGCGGGTGCTAACGTCCGTTGTCAAGAGGGAAACAACCCAGACCGCCAGCTAAGGTCCCAAATGCATGGCTAAGTGGCAAACGAAGTGGGAAGGCATAGACAGCTAGGAGGTTGGCTTAGAAGCAGCCACCCTTTAAAGAAAGCGTAATAGCTCACTAGTCGAGTCGTCCTGCGCGGAAGATGTAACGGGGCTCAAGCCATGAACCGAAGCTGCGGATGCACTATGTGCATGGTAGGGGAGCGTTCCGTAAGCCTGCGAAGGTGTCTCGTAAGGGATGCTGGAGGTATCGGAAGTGCGAATGCTGACATGAGTAGCGATAAAGGGTGTGAAAAGCACCCTCGCCGAAAGCCCAAGGTTTCCTGCGCAACGTTCATCGGCGCAGGGTGAGTCGGCCCCTAAGGCGAGGCAGAAATGCGTAGTCGATGGGAAACAGGTCAATATTCCTGTACCGCTCTATGATGCGATGGGGGGACGGAGAAGGCTAGGCCAGCCGGGTGTTGGAAGTCCCGGTTTAAGCGTGTAGGCGTGCCCGATAGGCAAATCCGTCGGGCTTAGCTGAGGCGTGATGACGAGGAGCCTTGCGCTCCGAAGTGGTTGATGCCCTGCTTCCAGGAAAAGCCTCTAAGCTTCAGTCATAGAGTGACCGTACCGCAAACCGACACAGGTGGGCAGGTTGAAAATACCAAGGCGCTTGAGAGAACTCAGGAGAAGGAACTCGGCAAATTGATACCGTAACTTCGGGAGAAGGTATGCCCCATTAGCTTGTAGGAGTACATCCGAAGGGCGAAGGGGCCGCAGAGAATCGGTGGCTGCGACTGTTTATTAAAAACACAGCACTCTGCAAACACGAAAGTGGACGTATAGGGTGTGACGCCTGCCCGGTGCCGGAAGGTTAAGTGATGGGGTGCAAGCTCTTGATCGAAGCCCCGGTAAACGGCGGCCGTAACTATAACGGTCCTAAGGTAGCGAAATTCCTTGTCGGGTAAGTTCCGACCTGCACGAATGGCGTAACGATGGCCACACTGTCTCCTCCTGAGACTCAGCGAAGTTGAAATGTTTGTGAAGATGCAATCTCCCC
Organism: Azoarcus sp. TTM-91; assembly: GCF_012911025.1. Classification (GTDB taxonomy): domain Bacteria; phylum Pseudomonadota; class Gammaproteobacteria; order Burkholderiales; family Rhodocyclaceae; genus Azoarcus. Next base: position 4,391 of record NZ_WUEI01000185.1, read on the forward strand.
GCGGCTAGACGGAAAGACCCCATGAACCTTTACTGTAGCTTTGCATTGGACTTTGACGGGACTTGTGTAGGATAGGTGGGAGGCTTTGAAGCCAGGACGCTAGTTCTGGTGGAGCCATCCTTGAAATACCACCCTGGTGTCGTCGAGGTTCTAACCCAGGCCCGTGAATCCGGGTCGGGAACAGTGCATGGTAGGCAGTTTGACTGGGGCGGTCTCCTCCCAAAAGGTAACGGAGGAGTTCGAAGGTCTCCTAGGTACGGTCGGACATCGTACTGATAGTGCAATGGCAAAAGGAGGCTTGACTGCGAGACCGACAAGTCGAGCAGGTGCGAAAGCAGGACATAGTGATCCGGTGGTTCTGTATGGAAGGGCCATCGCTCAACGGATAAAAGGTACTCTGGGGATAACAGGCTGATTCCGCCCAAGAGTTCACATCGACGGCGGAGTTTGGCACCTCGATGTCGGCTCATCACATCCTGGGGCTGTAGCCGGTCCCAAGGGTATGGCTGTTCGCCATTTAAAGTGGTACGTGAGCTGGGTTTAAAACGTCGTGAGACAGTTTGGTCCCTATCTGCCGTGGGCGCTGGAAGTTTGAGGGGGCCTGCTCCTAGTACGAGAGGACCGGAGTGGACGCACCTCTGGTGTACCGGTTGTGACGCCAGTCGCATCGCCGGGTAGCTAAGTGCGGAAGAGATAACCGCTGAAAGCATCTAAGCGGGAAACTCGCCTCAAGATGAGACTTCCCTGGGGACTCGATCCCCCTGAAGGGTCGTGGAAGACCACCACGTTGATAGGTCGGGTGTGGAAGCGCAGTAATGCGTTAAGCTAACCGATACTAATTGCCCGTGAGGCTTGATCCTATAACCTTAACGAGGCCGACTCGCCTCGCAATCACACAACTCACACTTCTTCCTCTTTGTTCCCCTTCAAAGTCTGACGACCATAGCGTCTTGGTCCCACCCCTTCCCATCCCGAACAGGACCGTGAAACAAGACCGCGCCGATGATAGTGAGATGCGCTCTCGTGAAAGTAGGTCATCGTCAGACTAACTATTTAAAAAGCCCCTGCAGAACTCTCTGCAGGGGCTTTTTGCTTTGC
>NZ_WUEI01000186.1 GCF_012911025.1 Azoarcus sp. TTM-91
GTGAACTTGAGGGCTCGACCACGAGCACAACATGCCCATATGAATCGCGTGATGACGCCTGCCGAATAAAGCGGCCCTCCGTTTTACTTCGCTCACGAAATCGAAGGATATTCATGACGCCCAACGTTTGGTTAAGGGGCCGCGGAACGCGGTCCCGAACGAGCGAAGCGAGTGACTTGAACCAGCTGTTAGGCTCTGGCTCCTAGAGTTCATGTAGAAGGCTCCAATTATTCTCGTAGCGGCACAGCGGCTCTTTGTTGAGCTTGGCAAAGGACATGTCTCGATTGTGCGGATCTTTCCGTGTGGCGCGAGGCTTGTTGCCAAGCTCGCGCGCTAGTGAGACCGGAACGACCCACGAACGAGGCGCGCCATTGATTGGAAGAAAGATAAAAACGAGCCAATCACACTCCAAACGCTCATCAAAAATAAACCAGCTACCGGCCTTCCAGTTGGCTGTTTCCTTTCGGGTTTTAACACTGACTCTGACAAGGCCTTGCCCCGTCTCGACTGCGAGATCATAGCCCGCCCAGCCGTCAGGCATTTTTGAGGCAGGCTTGCCCGCGAATGTAAGCTGACTGAGTGCATAGTGCTCTCCGGCATCGCCGAGCATCTTGCTTGTCACATTGCCTAAGGCTGGTGGCATAGTTGCTCCAGGGCCTAACGTGGAGGTCACCGGCGCTGCGCGGCTTTATCGCGCGGCGTCCGGTGGACCGCAGGGTTAGCCCCAGTCACTTTGGAAGAAGTCGCCATGCCGCCTTGTTGCCTTTCAACTCAGGAATCATTTCAATGAGACCAGCCTCTTTCAATTTGTAGAATTCAGACTTGACCGCGTTCTCGCTCTTGATTCCTGTTATGTCACGAGCCTGTCTATTTGTGATCGTTCCTTGCTTGTGCAGGAACTCCATGATCGCCTCCTGAGGCGTAGCAAGAGGGGAATGAGGAATTACAACGCGAACATAGTTGCCTTCATCAATGACCTCGGGGCTGCGCAGGCGCCATTCCTTCATTTTTTGGAATGCGGTATTTAAGCCTTCGCCGATATCCTTGTTGGGTGGCGACTTGTAGCGAGAGAGCATTCCGACGATGCGAGGGTTTCGTGCGTACCGCACGTCGAGAATATTTTCCTTGGTTACAAACGCGGGTAGGCGGCCAGGGCTCAGCACTTCAATTCGATTGTCGAAAATCAGGACCTGTACGTCATCCGACATCGAGTAGTCGCGATGGATGATGGCGTTTACGACAATCTCCCATAGTGTTTCAGGGGGGTATGCCATTGCTTTTGGCCCATCGGTCGTCCAGACGTTAATTGACGACATGATCGCAGTAACTCTCTCTACCGTCTTGTGTATTACCGCATAAAGTGAACCCTCCACCGACTCTATTGAGCCGAGGTGGTCTCGTTCAGGGTCTTCCTCCTTTGTTTCATAACGAATGATGCGAACCGAGCATTTCTTTGGCATCAAACTCGCTGGCTCCACGGAAAATAGGAGTACTCCGGCCACCTTCGGCTTAAAGGATTTTCGATCTATCAGATTCTTGTTCAAGGCGAGTTCGAGAGGGTCTGTGCTAGGGGAGTAGTCAGCCAGAAACTCGCTCAAACGGGGGGAGTCAACCACATCTTCCGCCACCGCATTGTCGAGTGAATAGTCCTCGTATGAAACCGCACCCTTCGCAAACGAGAGGGCCGTTATTCGCGATGGATCGCTAACCGGAAGAGACTGTGCTCCTTTGCGCTCATAAACGGTGCCATCGGACGTCTTGTGGACTGCTTGACTCTTCTCAATTTGGACTCGCAGAACGTATCCGTGCTTCCCCTCCGCCTTAAGGAACGTCAAGTCCATTGGCAGTGCCGGCTGGACTTCCGTGAGCGCTTGTATGTGCTGGTTGTAATCTTCGATGTTCGGCGCACCAGTCCACCGCTTTGTGGGATCGGGTTCATCCTTCTCGTCGGCAACGCCTACATAGGCTTCACCTCCATCCGCGTTTGCAAAGGCCACCGCGATCTTCTGTAGCTTGGCGCCTTTAATAGCCGCCGCCTTTCTGTCAAAGAAGTGGTCTTCCTGCTTCGTTGAGAGCTGCAAGGCGTCTGCGGCAGTTATCGTTTTAGTTTCCATTCAGCATGCTCCGATTGAAGGGGCTAACGTTGTAGGTAAGGGGCGCTGCGCGGCGCTTTATCGCGCAGCGTCCAGCGACCAGAGGGAGCGGCCTTGACTGATGGGATGGACTCCCCCTCCTTTTCCGCGCCCAATAGGCGCCACCGGTGCTCATGGGGATGGGGATCGGTCTTCAGAAAGAGGAGTCCGTCATGGATGCTACTACCGTTGCCGTCGACCTGGCCAAGAGCGTCTTTCAACTCGCCGTCGCCGATTCGTCCTGGCGCGTAACCGAAAGCCATCGGCTTACACGCAATCAATTCGAGCACTGGTTCGCCAATCGCACTGTCTCGCTCGTCATCATGGAAGCCTGCGGTTCGGCGCATCACTGGGCACGCTGGCTCAATTCGCTCGGCATCGAGGTGCGGCTGCTCCCGGCGGCCTATATCCGCGCCTATGTCCGGCGTAACAAGACCGATGCCGCCGACGCCCGTGCGCTGCTCGAAGCGGCCCGCGCGGCCGACATCGACCCGGTGCGCGTGAAGTCGGTCGAACAGCAGGCGCTGCAGGGCCTGCACCGGATCCGCTCGCTGTGGATGAGTACCCGCACTTCGCGCATCAACGCGCTGCGCGGCTTCTGCCGGGAGTTCGGCCTGAGCATTCCGCAAGGCGCCCGCACCGGGGTCGAGGCGATCAGCCGGGTGTTGGCGGATCCGCGCTCGCCGGTCCCTGTACTGATCCGTGAAACCATGCGATTGCTGATCGAGGAGATTCGCCTGCTCGAACAACGTGTCGCGCAACTGGAACGGGAATTCACCGGCCTGGCGCGGCACAGTCCAGCGTGCACCCAGTTGATGTCGGTGCCGGGCATTGGCCTCTTGACCGCAACGGCGATGGTGGCCGCCACCGGCGGCGACGTGACGCACTGCAGGGATGCCCGCCATTTCGCGAGCTGGTTCGGGCTGACGCCGAAGGAATATTCCTCGGGCAGCGCCCGCAAGCTCGGCCGCATCTCGAAGCGGGGAGATCGCTATTTGAGGATGCTGCTCACCCATGGCGCCCGCGCGGTGCTGAGGGCCGCGGCGCTGGCCCGCGACGCGAGCCGCCCGCTGGACGGCCTGCGCACCTGGGCGACCGAGGTGCAGCGCCGTACCAATCACAACAAGGCCGCCTGCGCGCTCGCCAACAAGCTTGCCCGTGTCTGCTACGCGGTCCTGCGTGACCATGCCACCTACGGCAATCCGCAGCCTCGGCCGAACAAGAGGCTCGAACGTACCGCCTTCGCCATCGCAGCCTGATCGATTCACCCTTACTCCTCATCCTTGCGCCGAGACTGATCGCTCATCATGGCAAACCGGGCCACACCCACGCGACAGAACGCCGATAACACTTCCGGCTCTCCAGCAGCCGCTTGTACCGATTGGCGCTTCGCGGGCAGATTCCATGTCGGCACGGGTCATTCAGAACCCACCACAGATGCCGGATATACGACTGCAGGTGATTCATCCCGGAAAGTCAGAAACACGATCCGTCTTGATTTACGGGGGAGTCCATATAGGAATGTTAGAAGCCGTTGTACAAGCCATGTAACTCTGCGTACTTTGCGGCACACGCCTGAAAGCCGTCGGGGTCATTCCAGAACAGACGGTCGATTTCTTCAACTTTATTGGAACGCTCCTCTTCCTGCACAGAAGTTGCACGGAGATAATCAACTCTGGAAGCTTGGGTTGTCGGTACGGGGGCGGAACCGAAATAGAGCTCTTTGGCACAGATCAATAGGCGACAACACTCTACAGCCCCCATTTCTGTGAGCCCTTCGACGGCGTAGGGGAAGTAATCGGCAGAGCTGTTGTAGAAATACTGATCGAAGCCGCCGTTGTATACCTCGCCTTCAACTAGGCATGCCGCAAAGAAACGTTGGTTTTCGCGCGAGAGGCCGGCGAACCCTGCTTCTGACTTGTGGACTTGATTTACGAGCCAAACCCAATGTTTTCGCGGAGGGCTCTCGCGCTCTATCTTTTGGCGCTCATAGGTTTGCTTTGACGATTCTATGTTCTTCCGATACCCACCCTTGCAGGGCATACACAATCCGCCATTCATTTTGGCAGTATCGAGCAAGATTTTTGCCCCGCAAACAGTGCATGCAATTCGTTCGGTCATGGCTAAAGGCTTCTAACGATTAAGCTAAGGGGCCGGCTTCGCCGGTCCCAGCGAACGAAGTGAGCGCTTTGAGCGCATTGTTAGGGGCAAGCCTCTAGGTCTTTTGCTGAATACCGTTTGGAGATGCGCTTGGCACCAACCTCAAGGTAGTAGTTATAGCAGTGATCTTTGTGATGCCATATAACCTCACGGACAGTCCCCGCACGCGGCGTGTTATTACATGTATCTAGTACTACGCGAACAGATTGCCCGACAGCGAACTCAGGGGCAGGCACCTCAATGCTCATGCTGGCCTCTAACGTTGTAGGTAAGGGGCGCTGCGCGGCGCTTTATCGCGCAGCGTCCAGCGACCGAAGGGAGCGGCCTTGACCGCAGTGTTAGGCTGGAAAGCAAACACCGTAAATGCGAATTAAGCCAGCCCGTATCTGGTTATTTATGCCGAACTTCAATGACTTGATCCGGACTGTCGCCCCAATTGACTACTCGAATATCGGTCATGCACGACGATCCGGGGCGACCGCTCTTATATGAGTTGATTGCCGTAACCTTGCCTTGATCAAACGAGAAGGCCCTGTAGTCGTGATAGCCAAAGCCGGCACCAGTTTGACAGTACTGCCACACCTCTCTTGATCCTTTCACTTGTCGGTCGTCTGGAGTGCCCATGACGCTGATTACCTGCTGCTTGTCATCTCCGACGTTGATGAGGGCAGATTTCTTTTCCAAGCTGCCGCAAGCTGCAACAAGTACTGATATGGCTATTACGAAGAAGGTCTTTTTCATGCTGTTTTCCATTGAATGAAAGCAATTGTTATCGTGGTCAAACTAACTTCTTTTGCCAAGTCCTGGGGCGCCCGACAAGATTTCATAGCCTTTCATTCGGTTAAATCCAGTGATTCGATGAAAAGATTCAATTTCGATCTGCCTCTCTGTGGAGTGGATTTGGACAATTAGCTTGGCTTTTGTTGTGTCGGATGCTGCTGTCGCGAACTCTTGGTGTAAATGCTCAAGACGTTTTTTGAGTCCGGTGAGTTTGCTTGGCTTCCTCTTACGGGTCTTCTTCATAAGCGCCTAACGCCTGAATTAAGCCGAGCCGCGAAGCGGCTTCGGCTTGAATGAATTGTTAGGTGCTGACCGCACCCGTATCAGCTGCGCTTTGCCAAACGACGCGGCCAGGGCCATTGGAACCTGGGAACTGCC
>NZ_WUEI01000187.1 GCF_012911025.1 Azoarcus sp. TTM-91
GGCTGGGGCCGTGGAACGGTGGGGCGCGGCCGTTCAGCCCGCGTAGGCCAGGGTGCTGAGCAGCGCGAGTTCGGCCTGGCGGGCGTCCAGCCGGGTGTGCTGGACGACGATGGGGCGGTCGGATTCGATGAGGCTGGCGTAGTCGGTATCCAGCGGTACCGGTTCCGGCTCGCGCAGGTCGTTGAAGCGCAGGTGCAAGGTGCGCCGCGCCGGCACGGTGACGCGGTAGGGGCCGGCGGGCTCGCGGTCGGTGAAGTAGAGGGTGATGCGCACGTGGGCATCGTCGTCGCCGGTGTTGAGCAGGCAGGCGGTTTCGTGGCTGGCGAGCTGGCGGCTGGCGTCGCCGCGCGGCACCGGCAGATAGCCTTCGGCGATGGCCCAGCGGGTCTTGCCTATCGGTTCGCTCATCGTGGGTCGCTCCGTGCGGGTGAAAAGGTCGGGCCTCTGCCTGCGGTCCTTGGCCTCAACCCTTGCCGATGGGGAAGAGGTGCTCCCAGGTTTCGCGCAGCGAGGCGAGGATGAGCGCCTTGGCGTCCGGGTCGCCGCGCAGGGCGGAGAAGTAGGCCAGGGTCTGCTTGGCGGTGAGGTGGGGCGGAATCGGCGGGATGTTGGGATCGGTCACCATCTCCACCAGCGCCGGCCGGTCGGCGGCGAAGGCGGCGTCCCAGGCGGGCGCGACTTGCTCCGGCCGGTCCACCCGTATGCCCTCCAGGCCCAGCAGGCGGGCGTATTCGGCATAGGGGAAGGCGGGTACCTCCTGGGCGTCGGCGAAGCGCGGGTCGCCGCCCAGCGCGCGCTGTTCCCAGGTGACTTCGTTGAGGTCGCCATTGTTCAGCACCATCACCACCAGCCGCGGGTCGCTCCACTCGCGCCAGTGGCGGGCGATGCTGATGAGGCCGGTGATGCCGTTCATCTGCATGGCGCCGTCGCCCACCAGGGCAATCACCGGCCGCTGCGGATGGGCGAACTTGGCGGCGAGGGCGTAGGGCACCGCCGGCCCCATGGTGGCGAGGCCGCCGGACAGCGAGCCCATCATGCCGCGCTTGAGCTGGATGTCGCGGGCGTACCAGTTGGCGGCGCTGCCGGAGTCGCAGGTGAGGATGCTGTCCGCCGGCAGCCGCGGCGACAGCTCCCAGAACACCCGCTGCGGATTCACCGGCTCGCCCGGGTTCAGCGCGCGGCCCTCCATCACCCGCCACCAACGGTCCACCCAGCCGGTGATGTCCTTGCGCCAGCCGGCGGCGTCCTTCTGTTCCAGCAGCGGCAGCAAGGCGCGCAGGGTTTCGCGGCTGTCGCCCACCAGGCCGAGTTCCATCGGGTAGCGCAGGCCGATCATGCGCGGGTCGATGTCGATCTGCACGCCGCGCGCCTTGCCCTCCGGCGGCAGGAATTCGCTGTAGGGAAAGCCGGAGCCGACCATCAGCAGGGTGTCGCAGGCGTTCATCAGGTCCCAGCTCGGCTTGGTGCCGAGCAGGCCGATGGCACCGGTGACGTAGGGCAGGTCGTCCGGCATCGCCGCCTTGCCCAGCAGCGCCTTGGCCACGCCGGCGCCCAGGCGGTCGGCCACCGCGATCAGCTCCTCGGTGGCACCCAGCGCGCCGGCGCCCACCAGCATCGCCACCTTCTTGCCGCGGTTGAGGATGTCCGCCGCGCGCAGCAGTTCGGCCGCCGCCGGCACCTGGCCGAGGGCGGTGTGGCCGATGCCGCTATGCACCGTGCCATGCTCGCGCGGCGGCTCGGCGGCGGGCAGCTCCTGCACGTCGTTGGGGAAGATGATGCAGGTGACGGCGCGGCGGTCGCGGGCGATGCGCATCGCCCGGTCTACCAGGTGGCGCACCTGCTCCGGCGTGGTCGCCATGTGCACGAACTCGTGGGCGACGTCCTTGAACAGGGAGATGAGATCCACCTCCTGCTGGTAGTCGCCGCCGATGGCGGAGCGCTTCTGCTGGCCGACGATGGCCACCACCGGCTGATGATCCAGGCTGGCGTCGTAGAGGCCGTTCAGCAGGTGGATGGCGCCCGGCCCGGAGGTGGCCAGGCAGACGCCGACCTCGCCGGTGAACTTGGCGTGGGCGCAGGCCATGAAGGCGGCCAGCTCCTCGTGGCCGGCCTGGATGAAGCGCATGCCCTCGTCCGGCTTGTCCGCGGTGCTGGCAGTGAGGCGGCCGAAGGCGCCCATGATGCCGTTGATGCCGTCGCCGGGATAACCATAGATGCGCCGGACCCCCCATGCCGAAAGGCGTTCCAGCAGATAGTCGCCCACAGTCCGTGTCATGCCGTGCTCCTCGAAAGGCTTGCGGCAGGGGGTGCAAGCGACGTTCCCGCGCTTGCGGCCGGGCCCGCGGTTTGCAGGCCCGGCGCGCATGTCAGCCTCTGTCTCCCCCTCCGCCCCCGGCCCGGACCCGCAGGCCGACTCAGGCGCCCTGGTGCGCGATCCCGCTGCTGCCGAACCCTATCCGGCCATCGGCGATTACGCCCTCATCGGCGACTGCCGCAGCGTCGCGCTGGTGTCGCGCACCGGCTCCATCGACTGGCTGTGCCTGCCCCACTTCTCCGCGCCCTCGGTGTTCGCCGCGCTGGTGGACAAGGCGCGCGGCGGCCGCTACCTGCTGCGGCCGGCGGACATCCTTTCCTGCCGCCGCCGCTACGACGGCGACTCGGCGGTGCTGGTCACCACCTACCACTGCCGCGACGGCATCCTCAAGGTCACCGAGGCGATGAGCCTGTTGCCGGAGGACAGCGGCGGCGAGGAATTGCAACCCCAGCACGAACTCCTGCGCCTGGCCGAATGCGTGGAAGGGGAGGTGAGGCTGCAGGCCGAGTTCGAACCGCGCCCCGGCTATGGCGCCCGCGGGGTAAGGCTGCGGCGGCGCGGCCGGCTGGGCTGGTATTGCGAGGTCGACCCCGGCGGCCGCTACCGCAACAAGGGCACCGGCGCCCTCTACCTGTACGGCGACATGGACCTGCAGGCGGAAGCCGGCGGCGCCCGCCTGCGCGGCCAGATGCTGCTGCGCGAAGGCGACTGCTGCCGGCTGGCGATGGTCTGGAGCGGCAACGGCATCTGCGTGCTGCCGCCCGCCAGCGAGGTGGGCGGCCGCATCGCCGGCACCCGCCGCTGGTGGATGCAATGGGCGGGCAAGAGCGCCTACCGCGGACCCTACCGGGAGGCGGTGCTGCGCAGCTGCATCACCCTGAAGCTGCTCACCTACCGGCTCTCCGGCGCGGTGGTGGCGGCGGCCACCACCTCGCTGCCGGTGCACCAGGGCGGCGAGCGCAACTGGGACTACCGCTACTGCTGGCTGCGCGACACCTCCATGCTGCTGCAATGCCTGCTGGATCTCGGCTTCCGCAGCGAGAGCGCCGCCTTCATCGACTGGCTGCTGCACGCCACCCGGCTCACCCGGCCGCGGGTGGATGTGATGTACGACGTGCATGGCAACCCGGTGCCGCGGGAGGACATCGCCCGGCTGGAGGGCTATCGCGGCTTGGGGCCGGTGCGCATCGGCAACGCCGCGTCGGAGCAACTGCAGCTCGACATTTACGGCGAGGTGCTGCTCACCGCCCGGCGCTACGTGGAGCAGGGCGGCGAGCTGGACGGCCACGAGCGCCGCCTGCTGCTGGACCTGGGCGAGGCGGTGCGCCGGCACTGGCGCGAGCCGGACAACGGCATCTGGGAAATCCGCCTGCCGCGGCGCCACAACACCCATTCCAAGGTGATGTGCTGGGTGGCGCTGGATGCGCTGCTGGCGGTGCATGGCCAGCTCGGCCTGGAACTGGACGAAGAAGCCTGGCGCGCCGAGCGTGCCGCCATCCGCGATGACATCGAAACCCACGGCTACAACGCCGACCTCGGCAGCTACGTCGGCTACTACGGCGGCACCGCGCCGGATGCCAGCCTGCTGCTGCTTCCCCGCTACGGCTACCTGCCGGCGGACCACCCGCGCATGCGTGGCACCTGGACGCTCATCCAGCGGCAGCTGGCCAGCGGCGAACTGCTGTACCGCTATCCCCCGGGCAGCGAGTACGACGGCGTCGGCGGCGCCGACGAAACCTTCCTGCTGTGCAGCTACTGGCAGGTGGATTACCTAGTGCGGCTGGGCGAGTACCCGCGCGCCCGCGACATTTTCGAGCGGCTGGCGGCCCGCGCCAACGATCTCGGGCTGCTGGCCGAAGGCATCGCCCCGGACAGCGGCGAGCCTGCGGGCAACTTTCCCCAGGCCTTCAGCCACGTCGGCCTGGTGGTGGCGGCGCTGGCGCTGGCCACCGCGCCCGAGGGCGACGGCCGCGACTCCGGCGCGGGTGGGCGCCGCCGCGCATACCACGGCGGCCTCGCCGGCTTCCCGGAAGACGGCCTGTCCGGCGGCGATACACAAGCGGAGCGGGAGGAACCATGAGCGAAACGGAGCGACTTTCGATGCAGGCGGCAATGGAGGTGGACATGGCGCTGGCGGTGCTGGGCATCCTGGTGTGGGCGGTGATCGCCACCCTGGCCATGAGCTCGCTGATGTTCGTCAGCCAGTTCCGCGGCTGGTCGCGGCTGGATCTGCCGCTGCTGCTGGGCTCGCTGTTCACCGGCGACCGCGAGTCCGCCAGCCTGCTGGGCTTCCTGCTGAACTTCGCCGGCGGCTGCCTCATCGCCTTCCTCTACTACTTCGCCTTCGCCTTCGGCGGCAGCGGTGCCGGCTGGTCGGCCGGGCTGGTGGCCGGGCTGGTGCATGGGCTGGTAAGTCTTACCGTATTTCTCCCGGTGCTTTCCCATATTCACCCCCGGCTGGCGTCGGAACACGATGGCGCCGGCGTGCGCAGGCGTCTCGAGCCGCCAGGTTTCCTCGCGCTCAACTATGGTTACCGTACGCCCTTGGTCGCGCTGGCGGCGCACGCGGTTTACGGCACCGTGCTCGGCGCCGGATTTCGTCTCCTGATGTGAGGCCGGGCGTAACTGGCGCGGAACATGCTGCGCTCACCGGGCAAGCGTTCCGGCGCCGCCTTGGCTGGCGGCAGGAGGTGGAGATGCCCTGTACCGTTCATTGCCTGGTCAGCGACGACGAGCAACTGGCGCCGATGCGCGAACGCATCGCCCGCGCCGGCATTGCCGACGAGCGCGTCTACGTGGTCTGGCGCGGCCCCGAAACACGCACCCCCGCCGGCGCCACCCTGCGCGCCTGGGGCTTCATGCTGGCCCCGGCGGCGTGGTGGTGGTCGCAGGCGATGCGCGAGTGGCTGATCGCCACCGAGCATGTGGTGGCGCCCAGAGGCGATGCCGCTGCAGCGGCGCAGGCGCCGGCCCAAGCGCCCGCCCGCCAGCCTGCCATCCGCGGCAGGGGGGCCGCCAAAGCGCGCGGCAAGGGTGCCGGCCCGGCGGCGAAATCCGGCCGTGCGGGGGCTG
>NZ_WUEI01000188.1 GCF_012911025.1 Azoarcus sp. TTM-91
CCCAGCCCTCAAACCGTTTCCAGCGCCTCTCCCAGGAACCGCTCCACCGCTGGCGCCGCCGCGAACGCCACGTTGAAGCGCATCCACGGGCTGGCCTGCATCTGCGGGCTGAAGACGCGGCCCGGGGCGAGCATGATGCGTTCGCGGGCGGCCAGGGTGGCGAGGGCGCCGGCGTCGTCCAGGCCGGGCGGGCGGGCCCACACGAAGATGCCGGCCTTGGGCTCCAGGAACACCGCCAGCCCCACCCGCTCCAGCATGCGCAGCGTGCCCTCGGTGGCCTGCGCCAGCCGGCCCTGCAGGCGCTCCACGTACTTGTGGTAGTGGCCGTCGGTAAGCATCTGGTAGACCAGCTGTTCGTTGAATTCGGACGAGGACACGGCGGTGAGCGTCTTCACGTCGGTGAAGGCGGCGAGCAGGTCCGGCCGGGCGGCGAGGTAGCCCACCCGCAGGCTGGCGGACAGCGTCTTGGAGAAGGTGGCGACGAAGACCACCCGGTTGAGCTGGTCCAGGTTGGCCAGCCGGGTGCCGGTCTGCGGGTTGAGGTCGGCGTAGGTGTCGTCCTCGATGATGAGGAAGTCGTGCTTTTCCGCCAGCTGCAGGATGCGGAAGGCGACGGCCGGCGACAGGCTGGAGCCGGTGGGGTTGTGCAGCACCGAGTGGGTGAAGAACACGCGCGGCTGGTGGTGGGCCAGCAGCGCCTCCAGCGCGGCCACGTCCGGGCCGTCGATGCCGCGCGGCACGCCGACCAGCTTGGCGCCCAGCAGGCGCAGGTTGCCGAAGAAGTTGAAGTAGCCGGGGTCGTCCACCAGCACGGTGTCGCCCGGCTTCACCAGGTGGCGGGCGATGATGTCCAGCGCCTGGGTGGCGCCCTCGGTGAGCAGGATGCGCTCCGGCCCGGCGCCTATGCCCATCTCCGCCAGCTGCACCTGCAGCTGCCGGCGCAGCGGCAGATAGCCCTGGGGCACGCCGTAGCCGGTGAGGCGGGCATCCTTGCGGCGGGAGAGGGCGCGCAGGTGGCGGCGCAGGCCGGCTTCGTCCAGCCAGTCCGCCGGCAGCCAGCCGGCACTGGCCTTGATCTGGTCCGGGCTGTCGTCCAGCGCCTGGCGCATCAGCCAGGCGACGTCCACCGCGCGGTCCCGCTCCGGTGCCGGCGCGCTCTCGCCGTAGTCGCGCCGCTGCGCCACGTAGAAGCCGGAGCCGCGGCGCGCCTGCAGATAGCCCAGCGCCACCAGCCTGTCGTAGGCCTCCACCACGGTGAAGCGGCTGACGGCGTGCTGCTCCGCCAGCTTGCGTATGGGCGGCAGGCGCATGCCGGAGCGCAGGATGCGGTCGTCGATCTGGCCGCGGATGGCGGTGACGATCTGCTCCACCAGCGGGGTGGCGCGGTCGTCGTCTAGGCTGAGGGCGAGCATGGTGTCGGTGGGGCGGAGTGCGAGGCGGTGTGGGTTGAAGGGCGCAGGCGCTTGCGCGCCGCCGGGTTTGCTGCCACCGAGGAGGCGCTGCGGACGGCCTGCCGGTCCGGCCGGACGCGGCGGCGGCATGCGCGCGACGACCTTGCCGGCGACCAGCACTGTACTGGCGGAACGACCGGTACGCTTCGCCGGAACAGCTGTGGAATCGTCTCTTTTTATCCTGGAATTGTCCGGTAGTGTCTGGTCCGTGTCGGGCACTGTCAAGCAAGCCCGTGGGGATGGAGATGAGAACGAGGAAAGCTGGCCTGCCGGCCTTGGCGGCCTTGCTGGGCCTGGCGCTGCTGGCGGGCTGCGATGCCGGCCGGCAGGTGCTGACGGCCGGCGTGCCGGCGGGACGCGGCGAAGTGGCCTGGCCGGAGCGGCAGGTGCTGTTCCGCCACGAGGCGGCGCAGGGGCGCCTGGAGGCTTATGCCCTGCGCGGCGGTATCGCGCCGCTGGGCGCGGTGCAGCTGCCGGCGGCGCTGTGCCCCGCCGCGATGGCGCTGGACCCGGCGAGCGGCCGGGTGTGGCTGTGGGGTGAGCGCGGCGGCGTGGTGGTGGATGGCCGCGGCCTGCGGGTGGTGGAGCACTGGCAGGGCGGCGGGGTGCGCCTGCCGCTGCGGGAGCTGGCCGGCGGGGAGGGCGCAGCCGGTGTGCCGGCACGCATGCAGATGGTGGCGGTAAGCCTGACGCCGCCGCAGGACGGGGCCTGCCCGGTGGCGATGGTGGCGGAGGCGCAGCAACAGGGGCGGGGCGTCGGCCCGGCGGACGGCGCGCGCTGAGATGCAAGCCCGGCGCATTTATCAACCCGGCAGTTGCATGCACAACAGCCGTTCGGGCTGAGCTTGTCGAAGCCCGCTCTCGGCGACGCCCTGCGACAAGCGCTAGGCGAACCGGCGCTCTTGCTTGATTGCCGCGTTAATTAACACGCCCGGCGCGGGCGCTTGACGCGGGGCCCCGCTTGCCGCCGGACGGGCCGGCGCGGCCTTCCGCATCATCCCCGCAGGGCTTTTGCGCGCTATGCGGTGTTCCCGGCTTTCGTGCTGACCGCTTTCTCCAGGCAGGCGGCTGCCGCTTCGCCTCCGGCGGCTCATCCTGCATTGTTGTCAGGGCAATGCCGGGCCCGGCGTTGGTACCCGCGCCGCTGCCGGCTTCCTCCGCTTCAGCCCTGCGACGCGCGCTCGTCGTAGCGGCGCTGGGCGTCCAGCACGGTCTCGATATGGTGCTCTGCCCAGCTGGCCAGAGGCTGGAAGGCGGCGGCCAGGGTCTGGCCCAGCTCGGTCAGCGAGTACTCCACCGTCACCGGCACGGTGGGGAAGGCCTGGCGGTCTATCAGGCCGTCGCGCTCCAGCCGGCGCAGCGTCTGGCTCAGCGCCTTCTGCGACACGCCCTCGATCTCCCGCCGCAACTGGTTGAAGCGCAGCGGGCCGGTGCCCAGCAGGCTGACGATGAGCAGCGCCCATTTGTCCGCCAGCCGGTTGAGCACCAGCCGCGCCGGGCAATCCTTGGCATAGACGTCGTAGCCTGCGCCCGCCTGGGCGCCGGGGCCGCCACAGGGCAGGAACGCGCTGCTGGCGGCTTTCCCGGCTTCCACCGCTGTCGGGGGGGTGTTTGCGAGGGGGCTCGTACCCGGTGGGGGAGGCATTGTTGTTTCCACGGTATCTCCAGGGTAACCAACTGACTGCATGGTGACTTCTTGTGGTGCAGGTATCAAAAATATACCTTCTCTCCCGCAGATTCCATCCCCCGGGCTTGCAACCCTCCCCGAAAGACAAGAAGGAGTTCCAAGTGAGCAAAGCTGTCGTGGTGTATTTCTCCGGCTACGGCCATACCAAGCGTGTGGCGCAGGCGGTGGCGGAAGGGGCCAAGGCCGAACTGATCGAAGTGGACGCCGAGGGCAACATCCCGGAAGCGGCCTGGACCACGCTGGACGGCGCCGACGCCATCATCCTCGGCGCGCCGACCTACATGGGCTCCGCGCCGTGGCAGTTCAAGAAGTTCGCCGACGCCACCTCCAAGAAGTGGTTCGTGCGCGAATGGCAGGACAAGGTGTTCGGCGGCTTCACCAACAGCGCCAGCCTGAACGGCGACAAGGCCGTCACCCTGATCCAGTTGCAGACGCTGGCCTCGCAGCACGGTGGCATCTGGGTGAGCTTGGGCCAGCTGCCCTCCAACACCAAGGCGGCGACCCGCGACGATGTGAACAACCTCGGCGGCTCCGTCGGCCTGCTGGTGCAGAGCCCGTCCGACGTCGGCGCCGAGGACATCCCCTCCGGCGACATCGAAACCGCCAAGCGCTACGGCGCCCGCGTGGCCGAGGTCGCCAGCCGGCTGCGCGGCTGATGGGCGGCTTGGGTCAAGCCGGCGATTGAATGAGGCGGGTGCCGCGCGGGCCGGGGGCTTCGGCAAAGCCGGAGATCGCTCCTTCGCCGGACGCAGCGCAGCTTGTCCTCTGAGGGTGGGTTTCCACCTGACGCCGGTTTGATCGGCTTGAAGCGGGCCGCCCTGTCGCGGCCCGCTTCAACCGCGAGCTTCAACCGCGAGCTTCAACCGCGAGCTTCAACCGCGAGCTTCAACCGCGAGCTTCAACCGCGAGCTTCAACCGCGAGCTTCAACCGCGAGCTTCAACCGCGAGCTTCAACCGCGAGCGCGGCCGTACTCAGCCTGCCGCCGCCCGTATCGGATGGCCGCCGTGCGCGGCGCGGATCACGCTCTGATCCACCAGGCGGGAGACGTCCACCTCGGTTTCCGCGCCCAGCGTGCCGGCCTCCTGCGCCAGCGCCACGCCGGCTTCGAACACCTCCGGCGAGATCCACAGCATGCCCCGCTCGGCGGCGTCGCCCGCGGTGATGTAGGGCAGCATCATGCGCGCCTGGGCGATCTGCTCTTCCAGCCGGGTGCCCGGCGGCGCGTATTCCGCCACCATGATGCGGGCGGTTTCCTCCGGGTTCCTCACCATCCAGTCCCAGCCGCGGATCAGCGCGCGGGTGTAGCGCACCAGCAGGCCGTGGTGCTGCTCCAGCGTGTCGCGGCGGGTGATCAGCGCCTGGCCGTAGCCCTGGATGCCGATGTCGGCGAAGGGCAGCACATGCGGCTCGAAGCCGGCGCCGCGCAGCGCCGGCACCGCGGTGGTCGCCCAGCTGTAGTAGGCATCCACCTGTCCGGCGGCGAGCAGGCTGGGGTCGCTGCCCACCGGCACCAGCTTCACCGCCTCCGGGTCCAGCCCGGCGCGGCGCAGCAGGGCGACGATCTGGCCGCGTATGCTGCCCGGCACGCCTATGGTCTTGCCCGCCATGTCGTGCAGCGAGTTCAGCGGCCGCGCGGCGGCGCTGATGAGGCAGCCCGGTTCGCGCTGCAGCACCGCGGCGAAAGCGACCACCGGCTGGTCCTGCAGATAGCCATCTATCATGCCCGGCACATTGCTTTCGCTGATCAGGCTCTGGCCGCTGGAGACCAGGGTGCGGTAGTCGGTGCCCGGCCCGCCGGAAGCAAAGCTCACCGCCAGCCCTTCCTCGGCAAAATAGCCCTGGTGCAGCGCCATCAGGTTGCCGCCGAACTGCACCCCCTTGAGCCAGCCGAGCTGGTGGCTCACCACCGCCTCTCCGGCCGGCGCGGCGGTGGTGCCATCGCGCGATACCACCCGCACGCTGAGGGCGCCCAGCCCGGCGGCGGTAAGCGCGCCCAGCCCGGCGAGGGCGAGGCGGCGACGGCGGTCCACCCGGCTGGGGGCGGGAGCAGAGGCGGGCAGGGCGAGGGACTTCATTCGGACTCCAGGTTTGCTGCATTCAGCGCTGGCATCGGGCAAGCGCAATACCGTTCAGATCGGGGGCTGTCTTTCTCCCCTCTCCCC
>NZ_WUEI01000189.1 GCF_012911025.1 Azoarcus sp. TTM-91
GCATCGTCGAGGTGAAGGTGCCGGATATCGGCGATTTCTCCGACGTGCCGGTGATCGAACTGTTCGTGAAGGTCGGCGACACCCTGAAGGTGGATGACGCCATCGCCACGCTGGAGTCGGACAAGGCGACGATGGATGTGCCTTCCTCCGCCGCTGGCGTGGTCAAGGAAGTGCTGGTCAAGGTCGGTGACAAGGTGAGCCAGGGCGCTGTGCTGCTCAAGCTGGAAAGCAGCGCGGGAATTGCTGCGGCAGCGCCTGCTCCGGCACCCTCCGCGCCGGCAGCCACGCCGGCCCCGGCTCCTGCTCCAGCCGCTCCCGTTGCGGCGCCGGCCGCTGCCGCGGGCACCGCGGTGGCCCCCTCCACCCTGGCGATCGGCGCCAAGGTGCACGCCAGCCCCTCGGTACGCGCCTATGCCCGCGAACTGGGCGTGGATCTCGCACAAGTGAAGGCCAGCGGGCCGAAGAACCGCATCCTGAAGGAAGACGTCAGCGCCTTCGTCAAGGGCGCGATGAGCACCGGCGTAGTCCCGGGCAAGAGTGCGCCGGCCACCTCCGGCGGCGGTGCCGGGCTGGATCTGCTGCCCTGGCCCAAGGTCGACTTCTCCAAGTTCGGCGAGATCGAGGTCAAGCCGCTGTCCCGCATCAAGAAGATCTCCGGCGCCAACCTGGCGCGCAACTGGGTGATGATCCCGGCGGTGACCTACCACGAGGATGCAGACATCACCGACCTCGAAGCCTTCCGCGTGCTGATCAACAAGGAGAACGAGAAGTCCGGCAAGAAGCTGACCATGCTCGCCTTCCTGATCAAGGCGTGCGTGTCCGCGCTGCAGAAGTTCCCCGAGTTCAACACCAGCCTGGACGGCGACAACCTCGTCTACAAGAAGTACTTCAACATCGCCTTCGCCGCGGATACCCCGAACGGCCTGGTGGTGCCGGTGGTGAAGAACGCCGACAAGAAGGGCGTGTTCGAGATTGCCGCCGAAACCGGCGAACTGGCGAAGAAGGCGCGCGACGGCAAGCTCGGCCCGGCCGACATGTCCGGCGCCTGCTTCACCATCTCCAGCCTGGGCGGCATCGGCGGTACCTACTTCGCGCCCATCGTGAATGCGCCGGAAGTGGCCATCCTCGGCGTGAACAAGAGCGCGATGAAACCGGTGTGGGACGGCAAGCAGTTCGTGCCGCGCCTGACGCTGCCGCTGTCGTTGACCGCGGACCACCGGGTGATCGACGGCGCCCTGGCCACCCGCTTCAATGTCTATATCGCCCAGCTGCTGGCCGACTTCCGTCGGGTCATGCTGTAAGGAGCCGCGACATGAGCCAGATCATCGAGGTGAAGGTGCCGGACATCGGCGACTTCGACGCCGTGCCTGTCATCGAACTGTTCGTGAAGGCCGGCGATACCATCGCGGTGGATGACGCCATCTGCACCCTGGAATCGGACAAGGCCACGATGGACGTGCCCTCCTCCGCCGCCGGCGTGGTCAAGGAAGTGCTGGTCAAGGTCGGCGACAAGGTGGCCGAAGGCGCGGTGCTGCTGAAGCTGGAAGCCGCATCGGCCTCCGCCTCGCCCAAGCCGGCCGCAGCCCCGGCAGCAGTTTCGGCCCCGGCGGTTGCCCCCGCTCCCGCGGCAGCGCCGACCGCCGCCAGCCACAGCGGCAGCGCCGACATCGAGTGCGACATGCTGGTGCTGGGCGCCGGCCCCGGCGGCTACTCCGCCGCTTTCCGCGCGGCCGACCTCGGCCTGCGCACCGTGCTGGTCGAGCGCTACGCCACGCTGGGCGGCGTCTGCCTGAACGTGGGCTGCATCCCGTCCAAGGCCTTGCTGCACGTCGCCAACGTCATGGACGAGGCTTCCCATTTCGCCGACCTCGGCATCGATTTCGGTGCGCCCAAGATCGACATCGACAAACTGCGGGGCCACAAGGAGAAGGTCGTCGGCAAGCTCACCGGCGGGCTCGCCGGCATGGCCAAGGCGCGCAAGGTGGAAGTCGTGCGCGGCCTGGGCAGCTTCCTGGACCCCAACCACCTCGCGGTGGAACTGACCCAGGGCGATGCCCAGGAGAAGAGCGGCGAGAAGAAGGTCATCCGCTTCAAGCAGTGCATCATCGCCGCCGGCTCCCAGGCGGTGAAACTGCCCTTCATGCCGGTAGACCCGCGGGTGGTGGACTCCACCGGCGCGCTCGGCTTGAAGGCCGTGCCCAAGCGCATGCTGGTGGTCGGCGGCGGCATCATCGGGCTGGAGATGGCGACCGTCTATTCCACGCTGGGCGCACGCATCGATGTGGTCGAGATGATGGACGGCCTGATGCAGGGCGCCGACCGCGACCTCGTCAAGGTGTGGGAAAAGAAGAACATCCACCGCTTCGACAAGGTGATGTTGAAGACCAAGACCGTGGCGGCCGAGGCCAAGGAAGACGGTATCTGGGTCAAGTTCGAAGCCATGGAAGGCGGCAGCGGCGCTCCGGCTGAGGCCCAGTGCTACGACCTGGTGCTGGTCGCCGTCGGCCGCAGCCCGAACGGCAGCAAGATAGGCGCCGACAAGGCTGGCGTAGTGGTGACGGACCGCGGCTTCATCCCGGTCGACAACCAGATGCGCACCAATGTCCCGCACATCTTCGCCATCGGCGACATCGTCGGCCAGCCCATGCTCGCCCACAAGGCGGTGCACGAAGCCCATGTGGCGGCGGAAGTCGCTGCCGGCCAGAAGTCCAGCTTCGATGCGCTGCAGATCCCCTCGGTTGCCTACACCGATCCGGAAGTGGCCTGGGCTGGGCTCACCGAAGATCAGGCCAAGGCCAAGGGCACCAAGTACGAGAAGGCGGTATTCCCCTGGGCCGCCAGCGGCCGCGCCATAGCCAATGGCCGCGACGAGGGCTTCACCAAGCTGCTGTTCGATGCGGAAACCCACCGCATCATCGGCGGCGCCATCGTCGGCACCCATGCAGGCGACCTGATCGGTGAAATCTGCCTGGCGGTGGAAATGGGCGCAGACGCGGTAGACATCGGCAAGACCATCCACCCGCACCCGACGCTGGGCGAATCCATCGGCATGGCAGCGGAAGTGGCCCACGGCTCTTGCACCGACTTGCCGCCGCCGCGGAAGAAGTAGGCTGTCTCCCTGGTAACGAGCATTGCCGGAGGCAATACAAGGCTTCAATGATGAAACGCCCGATGGTCAGGTCCATCGGGCGTTTTTTTGTAACGACGGAGTCAAGCCGGGCCAAGCCAGACCGGAATCGCCGCCCTGGCCCTAGCACTCAGGCGACAAAACGGAAATAAGCAACCAACTGCTTGAGATTGCCCACGTTGCCCTGCACCCCTGTCGCCGCCCTCTCCACCTCCCCGATTCCCGCCAAGCTCCGCTCGACAAGCGCGGAAATCACCTCCATGTCCTGCGCGATCTGCTCCGAAGCCGCGGAGTGTTCGGCCGAAGCCTCCGCGATCTGACCCGCCAACGCAGCGACCTGTCCGCTGCCATGTTCTATGCGCGCCATGATGTCTAGGCTGTCCGTCGCGCTCTCGCTCGCCAAACCCACCTGCCCCACAGCCTGCGCCATGTCGCCGGAAACCTTGGACGACACCTTGCGTATCCCATCCACCATGGAAGCAATGGTGCCGGTGCAGTGAGCCGTGCGCTCGGCGAGCTTCCTCACCTCGTCCGCCACCACCGCGAATCCGCGTCCCACCTCTCCGGCACGAGCGGCCTCGATCGCTGCATTGAGCGCCAGCAGATTGGTTTGATCCGAGATCTCTCGGATCTCGCTGGACACGGCGCCTATGCTCTGGATGGAGTCACCCAAGGCCTGCATCGCGTCATTGGCTGCATCCACGGCAACCACCGTCTTCCTGGCTGCCCCCACCGTCTCATTCAGGTGTGTCCGTCCATTGGCCACCAGCGCCAGAGCATCGTCCGCGGCCCGAGCGGAAGCTTTCGCCCCACCGGCAACTTCGGAGACAGCCGCGCTGTTCTCCTCCGATGCGGCCGAAACCGACAAGATGTGATCACGCTGCGCATTCGCCGCCGACAGTAGTTCCTCGACCTGCTGCTTGAGTACCGAGTTTTCCTTCTCGGTCAGGACCGCCGCCAGACGGATTTCGTCCAACATGACCTTCAGATGCCCCTGCATGTACATGAGGGCATCCATGAGCCGTCCCATCTCGTCCGAACGCCCCACTGGCAGGGTATTCGTAAGGTCGCCTTCGGCGATCCGCTCGAAGACGTCCAGCACCTGCTTTGACTCAGTCACCGTGCGGCGCCAGAGCGCACCAAGCACCGCCAGAATCCCTCCCCCGCTCAGCATGCCGAAAGCCGCGAGCCCGACTCCGGGGGCCGATGACAGCCCCCAATCGACGCCCACACCGACCACCGAAAAAGCCATGAGGAGGGCCAACACGGCCACTACGCCCAGCAACCCCTTGTTCGATACGCCCCGTCGGTTGGGCATGTCCAGATTGCGATAGCGCGTCTTCTTGGAGCGCATCGACGTGTAGAGCGCCTCCTCTGCCTCCACGCGCTCAGGCGCAACCTCGCTGCGCAAACTCATGAAGCCGACGTTCCTGCCCGCTTTCCTCACCGGCAACGTCAACGCCCTGGACCAGATCTCGCCACCGCTGAAGTGCTTCATCTTCGACATGCCGTACCACGGCCGCCCCGCGGTCGTTGTGCCTCGCACGTCGGCCAGCAACTCGCCCGGTACATCGGGGTAAGCAATTTCCTTGATGCTGGTACCGATGAGGTTTTCCCGCTCTGCCCCTATCATCTCGGCAAAAGCCTCGTTGGCATAGGTGATCTTGAAGTCCATGTCGTACTTCAAGACCACCATCTTTCCTCTCGGGAACGGGTGACCGCGCCCCGTGCCTGGCTTTCTCTTGGTCATCTGCATCTCTCGTCAGTTGGGGCACCCTCTGATGGGGTACTTGTCGTTTGCAGGAAACTTGAAGCTCGGAGAGCGGCTTCACTTTTTGTTAGCGTCCTGTCTTTTTATTTTTTAACCATTTAACTGTCAAATTTTTCGACAGTTGCCCCCCAAGCAAATCACACCGAACGGAAAAGTGTTTATGAAACAAGAAGAAGAGCACTTTTATGGGGCGAAGAATGCCCAGACTTCGTGCGCACGCACAGAAGAAGAGCAGACTGAAGCAGGGCTACAGTTGTAACGCGCGTGACGGTTGAGCGGCTGAACGTGGAGAAGCGGCGTGCGGTGTTTTTGACGGAATGCCGGGTCGGGGAAACGGTGGTGCTGACGGGGGAAGCGGAGTTGCTGATTCC